>NZ_JAAGPS010000041.1:0-52230 GCF_017105025.1 Paraburkholderia sp. Ac-20336
CGGTCGGCCCGGCGGCTTCGAGCACGAGGCGGCCTTCGCCGATCGTCTCGATCGCCCGCGTGCGCGACTGCACCGCGCGCAACCAGTTGAGCAGGCGCTCGTCGCGCGCGGCCGCATGCGCGCCGTAGCCGCCCGCGATGAACAGCACGTCGAAGCCGCTGCCGAAGCGCGTGTCGATGCGGTCGGTCCAGATTCGCGCCGACGAGGAACTCGCGACGTTGCCGCCCTCCATCGACAGAAACTGCACTTCGTAGGGCGGGTCTTCGCCGCTGCGCGTATCCGCCAGTTCATTCGCGCTCTGGAACATCTCGACCACGGTGCCGGGCCCGAGCAGCCAGAAACCGTCGAACAGCAGAATGCCGATTCGCCGCGCTGCAGTACGGACATTCAAGGCCGGCGTGTGAAGCCATGTAATTCTCGTTGTATCAAGGTGCATTTGCGGCATGATCTTTCCCTAAACGGTCATACGTGGTGGACCCCGATGCCCCGTAACCGGACGGAACGAGAGAATGAATTATCACGGCCCGAATCAGCAACGATGCCGCTTAAACGATTATGGTAATGTTAGCGGAATAGACCGCTATAGTAAATTTGAAAAATCTAATTTCCTCATGAAAGGCAATGTATGAGGAAATACGCTATTGATCGTTCGATATGAGTACGCCGCGCAGCCGCGCCGCCACGGCCAGCCAGCCTGATCGAGGCATTGCAGCACCGTGACGGATTCCCATATTCTGGCGTAAAGCCTTTACACAAGGCATTTTCGCGGATTCGGACAAACTTGCCGATAATGCGAAGCCGACCGATTCGCGCACGGTCGCCCTCTTACCGAACGGCGCGAAATTGTTTCAAACATGAATCGAAAAATGACTCGATAATGACTGTCCAATCTGCATTTTTATTCGCAAATCGGGAATTAATAGCCCGAGCAATGGTCCGTATCGCCGATATATCCGCTCATCGTCAATTGGCATTTCAATTCGGATTTATTAGATGTCTGGAAATGTTTCAATTCTGAAACATCATGGCGCTTTTTCGTCTGATCTGAACGGATGAATACACTAACGTACTTAATAATCAGATGATTAGCTGCAATGCAGCAAAAGACGCCGGTTGACGCGTGAAAAAGTGCGGTTGCAACCTCGAAACTTGCAACCGCACACAGCATGACCGCCGGAAAAACCAGGGGCGCCGCCGCAAAAAACAGCTTAGGCCGCGGGCGGGCGAGACCATCCCGGCCGCCTGCCCACGAACCGCGCCACCCCGCCCGGCTTCGGGATCAGCCGTTCGTCCCTTCGCCGGCCAGTTCCGCTGCGCTTCGCGTGCGCGCCAGCACAGGCCTGAGCGCGGCGCCCGTGTGACTCGCCGCAATGCGCGACAGGCCTTCGGGGTCCGTCGCGGCGACGATCGTTCCGCCGCCCACGCCGCCTTCCGGGCCCAGATCGATGATCCAGTCCGCTTCGGCAATCACGTCGAGATCGTGCTCGATGACGACGACACTATGCCCGCCGTCGACGAGACGATGCAGCACGCGGATCAGCTTCGCGACGTCGGCCATATGCAGACCGACCGTGGGCTCGTCGAGCACGTACAGCGTGTGCGGCGGCTTCTGGCCGCGCCGCGTGATGTCGTCGCGTACCTTGCTCAACTCGGTGACGAGCTTGATGCGCTGCGCCTCGCCGCCCGACAAGGTGGGCGACGGCTGGCCGAGCGTCAGATAGCCGAGCCCGACGTCTTTCATCAGTTGCAGCGGATGCCCAATGCTCGTGATCGACGCGAAGAACTCGACCGCTTCGTCGATTTCCATCGTCAGCACGTCGCCGATATTCTTGCCGCGCCACGTAACCGCGAGCGTCTCGGGATTGAAGCGCTGCCCATGACAGACGTCGCACGGCACCTTCACGTCGGGCAGGAAGCTCATGCCGATCGTGCGCACGCCCTGCCCCTCGCACGCGGGACAACGCCCCTCGCCGGTATTGAACGAGAAGCGCGACGCCGTATAGCCCCGCGCGCGCGCCTCGAGCGTGCCCGCGAACAGCTTGCGGATCGCGTCCCACACGCCGATGTAGGTCGCCGGACACGAGCGCGGTGTCTTGCCAATCGGCGTCTGATCGACTTCGAGCACGCGGTCGATGCTCTCCCAGCCGGTGACCGAATCGCAGCCCTGCCACGTATGCGTGACGTCGAGCGGCGCGCGCGGCGCCGAGCGCGCAAGCACGCTCGAACGCCGGTTCGCGGCGGGCTTCTGCTCGGCCGCGGCGCGCGCCCGGCGCGTAGCCGGCGACGACAGCACCGAACGCCCCACTGCGTCGAGCAGATTGGTCATCAGCACGTCGCGCGCGAGCGTCGATTTGCCGGAGCCGCTGACGCCCGTCACCGCGACGAGCCGCGCAAGCGGAATGCCGACCGTGATGTCGCGCAGGTTGTGCAGCTTGCCGCCGTGCACGGTCAGCCAGCTCCCGGGCACGGCCGCCGCGCGCTTGCCCGGCGCAACGACTTCGCGGCGCGGCTGCAACGGATGCACGATCGGCTGCGCGAGGAAACGCCCGGTCAGCGAATCGGCTTGCGCGGACAGGTCCGCGACGCTGCCCTGCGCGATCAGCGACCCGCCGCGCTTGCCCGCGCCCGGCCCGATATCGATGATGTGATCGGCGCGCCGGATCGTGTCCTCGTCATGCTCGACGACGACGAGTGTATTGCCCTTCTCGCCGAGCTTGCGCAGCGCGTTGAGCAGAATCTGGTTGTCGCGCGGATGCAGGCCGATGGTCGGCTCGTCGAGCACATAGCAGACGCCCTGCAGGTTGCTGCCGAGCTGCGCGGCGAGCCGGATGCGCTGCGCTTCGCCGCCCGACAGGCTCGGCGCCGCGCGGTCGAGGCTCAGATAGCCGAGCCCGACCTCTTCGAGAAACTGCAGACGGCTGCCGATTTCGCTGACCACGTCGCGCGCGATTTCCGCGTCGCGCCCCGTCATTTCGAGCGTGCCGATCCACGCGCGCGTGTCGGACACGGTCCATTGCGCGACGTCGACGATCGCGTGCGAGTCGAACGTGACCGCGCGCGCGACCGGGTTCAGACGCGTGCCCGCGCAATCGGGACACGGTTCGTCGGCGAGCCCTTCCGGCTCCTGCTCCTCGGACGGCAAGCTCTGCTCGCGGCCGCGATTGTCGTCGACGACGATCGTGTCGTCGTAGGCAGCACGCTGCTCGCGCGTGAGCGACAGGCCCGTGCCGACACAGCTCGTGCACCAGCCATGCTTGCTGTTATACGAGAACATGCGCGGATCGAGTTCGGGGTAGCTCGTGCCGCACACCGGGCACGCGCGCCTGGTGGACAGCACCTTCACGTCGCCGAGCTTCGCGGTGGAGCGGCCGCCGGCGATCGCATCGTGCAAGCCGTCGAGCGGCGCAAGCAGATGCATGACGCCCTTGCCGATGTCGAGCGTCTGGTCGAGCGCCGCGCGCAGTTCGGCTTCGTGATCGGCCGACACGACGAGATCGGTCACCGGCAATTCGATCGTATGCTCGCGGAAGCGGTCGAGCTTCGGCCACGGATCGACCGGCACGAACTCGCCGTCGACACGCAAATGCGTATTGCCGCGCGCCTTCGCCCACTTGGCGAGATCGGTATAGACGCCCTTGCGGTTCACGACGAGCGGCGCAAGGAAACCGACGTGCTGCCCCTTGTGATCGCGCAGCAACTGCGCGGCAATCGACTCGACGCTTTGCGACGTGACCGGCGTGCCGTCGTGAACGCAATGCTGCAAGCCGAGCTTCACATACAGGAGACGCAGGAAGTGCCACACCTCCGAGGTCGTCGCGACGGTACTCTTGCGCCCGCCGCGCGAGAGGCGCTGCTCGATCGCGACGGTCGGCGGAATGCCGTACACGGCATCGACCTCGGGCCGCCCGGCCGGCTGCACGATCGAGCGCGCATAGGCGTTGAGCGATTCGAGATAACGCCGCTGGCCTTCGTGGAACAGGATGTCGAACGCGAGCGTCGATTTGCCCGACCCCGACACGCCGGTGATTACGTTGAACTTGCCGTGCGGAATGTCGACGTCGAGCGCCTTGAGGTTGTGCTCGCGCGCATTGACGATGCGCACCACGTCCTCGCCTTCCACGGCCCGGCGCGCGCGCGCCGCGCTCAGTGCCTTCTGTAGCGGCACGCCGTGCGAACCGGCTTCGTCCGCCGTGCTGCCCGCGGCGCTCATTGCGTCCATCGCGCGGTCGTATTGCAGCAGCGCCTCGCCGGTATGCGATTCCGCGCAAGCCTTGACCTCGTCCGGCGTGCCCGCGCACAGCACGCGGCCGCCGCCGTCGCCGCCTTCGGGACCGAGGTCGATGATCCAGTCGGCCGCGCGGATCACGTCGAGATTGTGCTCGATCACGATCAGCGAATGGCCGCTCGCGAGCAGCTTGCCGAACGCCTGCATCAGCTTCGCGCTGTCGTCGAAATGCAGGCCCGTGGTCGGCTCGTCGAACATGAAGAGGCGCTTCGGCAATGCCTGCTTCGCGCCGCGCGCGCTACGCGCCTGCGCCGATTCCGCGAGAAAGCCCGCCAGCTTGAGGCGCTGCGCCTCGCCGCCCGATAACGTGGGCACCGGCTGGCCGAGCTTCACGTATTCGAGGCCCACGTCGACGATCGGCTGCAGCACGCGCAATACTTCGGCATCTCTCGCGAAGTAAGCGGCGGCCTCGCTGACGGTCAACTCCAGCACGTCGGCAATGCTCAGCGCACGCGCGGGCGCGCCTCGCTCGATCTTCACTTCGAGCAGTTCCGCGCGATAACGCCGGCCGTCGCAATCGGGGCAGCGCAGATACACGTCGGAGAGGAACTGCATTTCGATATGCTCGAAGCCCGAGCCGCCGCAGGTCGGGCAACGGCCGTCGCCCGAGTTGAAGCTGAACATGCCAGGGCCGTAGCCGCGCTGCTGCGCGAGCGGCGCCTTCGAGAACAGCTTGCGGATTTCGTCGAACGCGCCGACGTAACTGGCCGGATTCGAGCGCGCGGTCTTGCCGATCGGCGACTGGTCGACGAACACGACGTCGGTGACCTGGTCCGCGCCCTTGAGCGCCTTGAACGCGCCCGGCGCTTCGGTGGCGAGGCCGAAGTGCCGCGCCATGGCCGGATACAACACGTCCTGCAGCAGCGTCGATTTGCCGGAGCCCGACACGCCCGTCACACAGACGAGCCGCTCCAGCGGAATCTCCACGGTGACGTCGCACAGATTGTGCTCGCGCGCGCCTTCGAGCACGATGCGCGGCGTGCCGGCCTCGACCGGACGGCGCGACCAGTGCGCGGCGTCCGCAACATGCCGGCGGCCGCCGAGGTATTCGCCCGTGAGCGTGCCCGACGAGCGGATGGCCTGCGGCGCGCCGTCGAAGATGATCGAGCCGCCGCGCTCGCCCGGCCCCGGCCCCATGTCGATCAGCCGGTCGGCCGCGAGCATCACCGACGGATCATGTTCGACCACGACGAGCGTATTACCCGCGTCGCGCAGCCGGTGCATCGCCTCGACGATGCGGTTCAGGTCGCGCGGATGCAGGCCGATGCTCGGCTCGTCGAGCACGAACAGCGTCTTGGTGAGCGAGGTGCCGAGCGCCGTGGTCAGGTTGATGCGCTGCACCTCGCCGCCCGACAGCGTGCGGCTTTGCCGGTCGAGCGTCAGATAGCCGAGGCCGACGTCGCACAGATACTTCAGGCGCGTGCGCACTTCGGCGAGCAGCAGCTTCAGCGCGTCGTCGAGCAGCGCGCTCGGCAAGGTGATGTCGTCGAAGAAGCGGCGGATGCGCTCGATCGGCATCAGCATGAGGTCGTGCACGGTCAGGCCCGGCAGCGCTTCGAGCTGGGCGCGCGACCAGTGCACGCCGTGCGGCATGAAACGCCGCGCGGGCGCGAGCACGTCGTTGGCATTCGCCTTGCTGCCGAGACGCCACAGCAGCGACTCGGTTTTCAGACGCGCGCCGCCGCAGGTTTCGCATGGCGTGTAGCTGCGGTACTTCGACAACAGCACGCGGATATGCATCTTGTACGCCTTCGATTCGAGATACTCGAAGAAGCGTTTGACGCCGTACCAGTGGCTTTGCCATTTGCCGTTCCAGTCCGGCGAACCGTTGATGACCCAGTGGCGCTCGGCGTCGGTCAGCTCGCCCCATGGCGTGTCGCGGCGGATGTCGGCCTTCGCCGCATAGCGCATCAGATCGTCCTGGCACTCCTTCCATGCGGGCGTCTGCATCGGCTTGATCGCGCCTTCGCGCAGCGTCTTGCGCGCGTCGGGAATCACGAGCCCGAGGTCGACGCCGATCACGCGGCCAAAGCCGCGGCAGACGTCGCACGCGCCATAGGCCGAGTTGAACGAGAACAGCGCCGGCTGCGGGTCCGCATAACGCAGATCGCTTTCGGGGCTGTGCAGGCCGGTCGAGAAGCGCCAGATGTGCGGCTCGGCGGCCTGCCCCAGCGGCTCGTCCGGCGCGGCCGGCAGCACGTAGATATTGACGCGCCCGCCGCCGCGCTTGAGCGACGCCTCGATCGCCTCGACCACGCGCGCCTTGTCGACCGAGCGCAGCCGGAAGCGGTCGGCCACCACGTCGAGCAGCTTGCGCCGGCCGGTGGGCGACTCGACTTCGCGCTGCGCCTGCACGCGCGTATAGCCGCTCGCCGACAGCCATTGCTCGACTTCCTGCTCGGACGCCGATTCCGGCAGCTCGACCGGAAACGTGACGACGAGCCGCGGCTCGTCTTGCGCGGTGCGTTCGAGCAGTTCCGCGTAGATCGTCTCCGGCGTGTCGTGTCGCACCGGCAGCGCGGTCTGCCGGTCGAACAGCTCGGCCGCGCGCGCGTAGAGCAGCTTCAGATGGTCGTTGAGCTCCGTCATCGTGCCGACCGTGGAGCGCGAGCTGCGCACCGGGTTGGTCTGGTCGATCGCAATCGCGGGCGGCACGCCGTCCACGCGATCGACCTGCGGCCGGTCCATGCGGTCGAGGAACTGCCGCGCGTAGGCGCTGAAGGTTTCGACGTAGCGGCGCTGGCCTTCCGCGTACAGCGTGTCGAACACGAGGCTCGACTTGCCCGAGCCGGACGGCCCGGTGACGACTGTCATTTCGCCGGTGCGCACGTCGAGATCGACGTTCTTGAGATTGTGCTGGCGCGCGCCGCGAATCCGGATGGTGCCCTGGGGTTTGCCGTGCGTGCCGCCGGTGGTGCCGTGGCTTGCACCGACGCCTGATTCCTGAGCTGTGTCGTTAGATGACAATTTTTCCGACCGTCTGAATGAGTGGAATGGGTGGGCCACCTCTCACGGCCCTATTGCAGCCTTCTCGCAACCGTCTCGCAGCCTTCTCGCGGCCACGTAAGTCCGGTGCGGCCCCGGTCACGCGCCGGGCAGTCCCGCGCCGAACGCGGGAGCCTGCGCGGCGCACCGCAAGCCTGGTTGCAACGGGATACTATACTGTATGTTTATACAGTTTTCCATGACGCGGCCCGGCCCGCTTGCGAGCCTTGCCGGATCGGGATGGCGGGCGGGCAAAACCCTGCCCGCGGCACGGGCACGACACGACACGACGCCGCTTCCAGCCAACCGCGCACACCATCCGCGCACAACCGGTCCCGCGCACCGCCTAAGCCGTCAGATCGAGCCCCCGCACGAGCCGTTCGGCAAGCCGCGGCTGCCGCAACTGGTCGAGCCACCACGTCAGCGCGCGCCCCTCGTGGTCGCCGCGCCACGCGACATAGAGCACGTTCGGCTCACGCGGATCGGCGGTCTCCTTTTCGATCAGCTCGCCGCGTTGCAACAGCGACGCCACGCGCTCGCGCGGCAGCCAGCCGACGCCGAGGCCGTCGCGCTGCGCGAGAATCTTCGCGCGCATGCCCGGCAACGCGAGCGAGGCCTGGCCGCCGATCACGCCATACGCGCGGCCCGCGCCCGCGCGCGACGAATCGGCCACCACCACCGCGCGATGCGCGCTGATCCGCTCGCGGCTGAGCGGCTCCTCGGCGGCCGCGAGCGGATGACGCGGCGACACCGCGAACACCCACTCCATCACGCCGAGTTCGAACCAGCGCAGGCCGGCAATCGCGGGCGGCTCGTTGGTCGCGCCGACGATCAGGTCGGCGCGGCCGTCGCGCAGCGCCTCCCATGTGCCGCCGAGCACTTCGTGCGTGAAGCGCAGCCGCACGCCGGAGCCGAGCGCATCGAACGCGCGCACCACCGGCATCAGCAGCTCGAATTCGAGGACTTCGTCCGTCACGACCCACAGCCGGTCTTCCCAGCCGCTCGCGATCTGCTTCACGCGCTGCGTCATGCGCGCCATGTCGAGCAGCAGACGCGCGGCTTCGTCGGCGAGCAGCTGGCCGGCCGGCGTCAGTTGCAGCCGGTAGCGGCGCCGGTCGAACAGCAGCGCGTCGAAACGCGCTTCCAGTTGCCGCGCGGCATGCGAAACCGTCGAGGGCGCCTTGCCCAGCCGCGCCGCCGCGCGCGACAGGCTGCCGGTCGCGCGGATCGCGTCGAGCAGGGCCAGTTCGTCTTCCGACAGCATGTGCGATTCCCTCGAATGAGTGCGCCGCCGACGATGGTAGCGCGAGCCGCTCAGCCCACTGCCTCGAAAATATCCCTGAGCCACTGCGCGAACGCGCGCACCCGCGACGACAACTGCCGGCTCTGCGGATACAGCACCGACACCGGCAACGTCGGCGGCGGAAACTCGGCGAGCAGGATGCGCAGACGCCCCGCCGCGAGGTCCGCCTCGACGCGATAGCGCGGCACCTGGACGATGCCGAGCCCGGCGAGCGCGGCGCCCGCGTAGAGATCGGCGCCCGTCACCGAGACCGCCGACGGCAGCATGATCGCGCGGTCGTGTCCGTCGACGCGGAATTCGAGCGGCACCGGCTTGCCGGTCGCGCTCGACACGTAGTTGACCGCGCGATGCGCGGACAGCGCCGCGAGGTCCGCCGGCTCGCCGTACGCGGCAAGGTAGGCCGGACTCGCGACCGTGACCTGCTGCAGCTGCGCGACGCGCCGCCCGACCATCGACGAATCTTGCAGATTGCCCGCGCGCAGCACGCAATCGACGCCCTCGCGCACCAGATCGACGAAGCGATCGTCCTCGCCGATCACGAGCTCGATGCCGGGAAAGCGTTCGAGAAACGCGGGCAGCGCCGGCACCACGAAGTGCCGCGCGAGCGTGCCCTGCACGTTCACGCGCAACAGCCCCTTCGGCGCGAGATTCGAAAACGAGCCCTCGGCCTCCTCCATGTCGGCGATCAGGCGCACGCAGCGCTCGTAGTACGCCGCGCCGTCGGGTGTGAGCCGCACCGTGCGCGTGGTACGCTCCAGCAGCCGCGCGCCGAGCCGCTCCTCCATGCGCTGCATCAGATTGGTGACGGTCGCGCGCGGAATGCGCAGGTCGTCGGCCGCGCGCGTGAAGCTCTGCCGCTCGGCAATCCGCACGAACACCCGCATTTCCTCGAAACGATCCATAATCGACGCTCACCAATTATTAAAGCAAATGGAATGATGATGGCGAGTCTAGCGCGATTATCTACGCGCCGAAAGCGCTCATGATTCCCTCTCCATCACCCCTACTGTGAGGACACGCATCATGAACACGAGCAACACGAGCCGGGTCGCCATCGTCACGGGCGCCTCGCGCGGCATCGGCAGCGCGATTGCGCAGCGGCTTGCGAAGGACGGCTTTGCGGTCGCCGTCAATTACGCGTCGAGCGCGGGCGAAGCCGAGGCGCTCGTCGCCGCGATCAGGGACGCGGGCGGCAAGGCGGCCGCAGTGAAGGCGGATGTCTCGAACCCCGACGACGTGCGCCGCATGTTCGAGCACACCGAGCAGCAGCTCGGCAAGGTGGACGTGCTCGTCAACAACGCGGGCGTGATGAAGCTCGCGCCGATCGCCGAGGCTCAGGACGCGATGTTCGAGCAGACTTTCGACATCAACGTGCGCGGCACCTTCAACACGCTGCGCGAAGCGGCCGCGCGCCTGAACGACGGCGGCCGCGTGATCAATTTCTCGACCAGCGTGCTGGCGCTGAACCTGCCGGGCTACGGGGTCTACGTCGCGACGAAAGCGGCCGTCGAGGCGTTCACGCGCGTGTTCGCGAAGGAACTGCGCGGGCGCAACATCACGGTGAACGCGGTCGCGCCGGGTCCGATCGCGACCGCGCTGTTCCTCGAAGGCAAAACCGAGGAGCAGATCGCCAACTTCGCGAAGATGCCGCCGCTGCAACGGCTCGGCGAGCCGGACGACATTGCGTCGGTGGTGGCGTTTCTGGCCGGGCCCGATGCGGCGTGGGTCAACGGCCAGGTGTTGCGGGCGAACGGCGGGCTGGTTTGATAGCTGAGTTGATAGCGGTTTTTTGATAACGGGTTTGACGGCGCGGTGCCTCCGGTTCGAGCGCCGCGCCCCTCGCTCAAACCGCCTTCGGATTGCGCTCCGCGAATCCTTCCTGATGCCAGTACGGATAGGCGGGCCGCACGGCGCTCGCCGCGTCGAGCCTCGCGACCTGCTCCGGCGTCAGATTCCAGCCGACCGCGCCGAGGTTCTGCCGCAACTGTTCCTCGTTGCGCGCGCCGATCAGCACCGTCGCGACGGTCGGCCGTTGCAGCAGCCAGTTCAGCGCGATCTGCGGCACGGTCTTGCCGGTCTCGGCGGCGACTTCGTCGAGCGCATCGAGCACGCGGAACAGATAGTCTTCCGGCACCGGCGGCCCCATGTCGGCGGTCTTGTGCAGCCGGCTCGTTTCCGGCAGCGGCTGGGGGCGCCTGAGCTTGCCGGTCAGGCGCCCCCAGCCGAGCGGGCTCCACACGACCGCGCCAACGCCCTGATCGGCGCCGAGCGGCATCAGCTCCCACTCGTAATCGCGGCCGATCAGCGAGTAGTAGGTCTGATTCGCAACGTAGCGCGGATAGCCGTAGCGGTCCGCGAGATCGAGCGACTTCATCAGATGCCAGCCGGAAAAATTCGACACGCCGGTATAGCGGATCTTGCCCGCGCGCACGAGGTCGTCGAGCGTGGACAGCACTTCGGCGATCGGCGTTTTCGCGTCGAAGCCGTGCAACTGGAACAGGTCGATGTAATCGGTTTGCAGGCGCCTGAGCGCCGCGTCGACGGCCTCGATCAGATGGAAGCGCGACGAGCCGACGCTGTTCGGCCCGTCGTCGATACGGAAGGTCGCTTTCGTCGAGATGATAGCCTTGTCGCGCTTGCCCTTCAGCGCCTCGCCGAGCACCGATTCGGACACGCCCCTCGAATAGCTGTCGGCGCTGTCGAACATCGTGACACCCGCGTCGAAGCAGATGTCGATCAGACGCCGCGCTTCGGCGACGTCGGTCGCGCCCCACGCCTGAAAAAATTCGCCCTTGCCGCCGAACGTACCCGTGCCGAAACTCAACACCGGCACCTTGAAACCCGATGCACCCAGATGTCTGTATTCCATTGAAGAATCTCCGTGGCATTGCCGTCGATGAACGGAGGTTCAGTCTACGCGCTGCGTGGCAACGCTGCGCCCAACGGGCATACGCTGCAACTACGCGCCGCGCCCCGCTCCGCTTACCCCGGCCAGCGCCTCGCGCACCGCGTCGATCACGCTGTCCCAGTCGCCGAGCGCCGGCTGCCTGAAGAGGCGCGCGTGCGGATACCACGGCGTGTCGCTGCGTTCGAGCAGCCAGCGCCAGCAGGTGTCGAAGCGGTTCAGAATCCACACGGGCCGGCCGAGCGCGCCGGCCAGATGCGCGGTGGACGTGTCGACCGAGATCACGAGATCGAGATTGGCGACGAGCGCGGCCGTGTCGGCGAAATCGTGCAGCAGGCCCGTGTAATCGGCGACACGGTCGCGAAGCGCGCTCTCTGCGAGTTGCTGGGCGGCCACGCCCTTCTGCACGCTGAAGAAGCGCACGTTCGGCACATCGAGAAGCGGCGCGAAACGCTCGAACGCGAGCGAACGGCGCGCGTCGATCTTGCGCAGTTCCGCGACATGCGCGCGGTTTTCGCCAGCCCAGACGAGGCCGACCTTCAGGTGCTTCAGTTGCGTCTCTGGTTGCTCCGCCGCATCGGCACCGGCATCGATGCGTTCGCGCCATGTACTCACCGCCGCAGCATCGGCGAACAGATAAGGTGTGACCGATGGAATGCTCGTCTCGTCGGTGCGCAGCGCAAGCGGCAGGCTCAGCAGCGGACAATGACAATCGAACGGCGGCAACGGCTGCCCCGCTTCGATCAACTGGTCGACACCGTCGAGCGTCGACAGAAGCCGCCGCAGCGGCGCCGGCACTTCGAGCACGACCTTCGCGCCGAGCCGGGCGACGCTCGACGCATAGCGGCAGAACTGCAGCGTATCGCCGAGACCCTGCTCCGCGTGCAGCAGAATCGTCTTGCCGTCGAGCGGAAAATCGCCGAGCCATGAAGGCTGCGCGAACTCGCGCTTGCCGGCCTGGATGCGGCGGCGCTCCCAGCGCCATTTGTAGGCCCGCCAGCCCGCCTCGAAGCGCCCCATCTGCAACAGACACAGCGCCTGATTCCAGTGCGTTTCCGCCGCGGCGGGATTCAGCGCGAGCGCGCGCTCATAACTCGCCAGCGCGTCTTCGTGACGGTTCAGATCGATCTGCGCGAGACCGAGGTTGTTCCATGCATCGACGAAACCCGGCGCCAGTTCCAGTGCGCGCCGGTAGCTATGCTCCGCTTCGAGAGGCCGGTTCAGATCGCCGAGCGCATTGCCGCGATTGCTCCACGCGTCGGGGTAAGCCGGCTGCAACGCAAGCGCGCGTTCGCAGCTGTCGAGCGCGTCGGCCGCGCGGCCGAGATCGCGCAGCACGCACGCGCGATTGTTCCAGGCCACCGCGAAATCCGGCGCGAGCGCAAGCGCGCGCTCGAAGCTCGCCAGTGCATCGAGCGGCCGGCTCAGTGCGGCGAGCGCATTGCCGCGATGATTCAGCGCATCGGCGAACTTCGGCTGCAAGGCGAGCGCGCGTTCGGCGCTCGCGAGCGCTTCGCCGTGACGCTGCAAGGCATTCAGCGCGTAGGCAAGATTCGAATGCACGGGCGCCTGCTTCGGGTTGACGGCAAGCGCCTTTTTGAGCAGATCGGCGCCTTCCTGCACGCGGCCCATCTGCAACGCAAGCTCGCCGAGCCAGCGCAACGCGTCGCCATGTTTAGGCTTGAGTTCGAGGATCTCGCGATAGAGCTCTTCCGCTTCGACGAGCGCGCCATTGCGCTGAAGCGCGACGGCTTGCCGAAGCATGTGATCCAACTGTTGCGGCAGACTGGCGGGCTTGCTCATGCGGGACGGGAATCGAAAGTTCGCAATATCGTGAAGCGGTATCGCGACGCAAGCGTCTTGCTGGACGCGGCGCACGGCAAGACCGCGAGAAGCGCCCGATTATCGCTGAATTTTCCGCAAGCGCCGCCGATAACCCGTAGACAAGCCAGGCGCCAGGGCACCCCGACGACAACATGGCGCACGACTCGCACCGCAACCCTGGAGAGAATCCGATGGCAGACGAACACCGTGCCAACCACGAGCGCAACACCGAACGCAGCAACCTGACGAGTTCGAACAAGTTCGAACTGCTGCTGTACCGCCTCGGCTGCGTGCCGGGCAGCGACGCGCACGAGCTATATGGCATCAACGTCTTCAAGGTGCGCGAAATCTCGACGATGCCGCCCGTCACGCCGATCGCGGGCGCCTCGCCGTTCGTGATGGGCGCGGTCGACATTCGCGGGCAGATCATTCCGGTGATCGACCTGCCGCGCCTGATGGGCTGCGAACCGACGCGCGGCCTGAACATCCTGCTCGTGACCGAGTTCGCGCGCTCGACCCAGGCGTTCGCGGTCGAGGAAGTCGACGACATCGTGCGGCTCGAATGGAACCAGGTGCTGTCCGCCGACGGCGCGGCGAGCGGCAAGCTCGTCACGAGCATCGCGCGCATCGACGGCAATACCGGCGATTCGCGGCTCGCCCAGGTGATCGACGTCGAGCAGGTGTTGCGCGACGTGTTTCCGTCGCAACACCCGAGCGTCGATCCGAAATCGGTCGGCGAAGTGCTCGGCATTCGCCGCGGCGCGAAGATTCTCGCCGCCGACGACTCCGGCTTCGCGCGCAAGCTGATCGAGCAGGCGCTCAGCGCGATCGGCGCGGACTACATCATGACGAAGACCGGCGAGGAAGCGTGGGCCGCGTTGCAGCAGGTCGCGCGCGAGGCGCAGCAGAACGGCACGCGCGCGAAGGACAGCATCGCGCTCGTGCTGACCGATCTGGAGATGCCGGAAATGGACGGCTTCATGCTCACGCGACAGATCAAGGCCGACGAGCGCACGCGCGATATTCCGGTCATCATCCACTCCTCGCTGACGGGCGCGGCCAATGAAGCGCACGTGAAGAACGCGGGCGCCAACGGTTATGTCGCGAAATTCGCGGCGGCCGAACTGGCCGATGCGATCCGTCATGCGCTGGGCGGCGCGGCCGCGAAAGCGGCGGCTTGACCACCTCCGCCGCGCGCACCGCCGCGTGCCCTGGTGCACTTACCGGTGCGCGGTCAGCCCGACCGACAACACCATGCGGCCGATCTCTACACCCATCGTATTGAGCCGCTTCGGCGCATGAAAACCGTCGAGCTTCGCGCGCTGCTCCGCCGTCCCGAGATCGAGCAGCGCGAGGAGTTCGGCGCTCACCGCATAGAGCGCGGCGACGTTGCCGTCCTCGATTTTCACGGCGATACCGAGCGCGCCGTTCGCGCCGAGGCGCGCGGTCTGCGGCGACGCGCGCACGCCGATCGCATAGCTGCCGTCGGCGCCGAGCTTGCCGACCAGCGCGCCGCCGAAGGCCTGCATCAGCAACGTGCAGAAACGGCCCTCGCCGCCCACCAGTTCCGGGTATGACGTCATCGCGCGATAAATGCGCGCGAGCGCGACCGTGCGCGGCGTCACGTCAGTTGACCCCGAGGTTGCCCCTGCGGTTGCCCCCGAGGCGACTTCGTCTTCGGCCGCGGCGAGCTTCGCGAACAGACGCGCGAGCCGGTCGAGCGGAAAGGCCGGCGTCGGCAGATTGCAGCCGTCGATCGCCCATTGCACGCCGTCGTCGGGCAGATCGCAGACGCTCGCGACCGTCTGCTTCACGCGCACCTGCAACGGATGTTCGGGTAGTTCGTAACCCGCGAGCGCCGCGCCGATCGAACGCGCGCCGGCCAGCATGCCCGCGTGCTTGCCGGAGCAGTTGCTGCACACGCCGCTGGGCCTGAAGCCGCGCCGCAGCCAGTCGGCGTACACCGCTTCCGACAGCGGCGGATGACCGCCGCAGCGCAGGTCCGCCTCGCTCGCGCGCGCCTTCGCGAGCATGCTGCGCGCGCGGTCGATATGGCGCGGCTCGCTGCTGTGCGATGCGCACATCAGCGCGAGATCGGCGTCATCGAAACCGCAGTGCTCGAGCGCGCCGGTCTCGACGACCGCGAGCGCCTGTGCCGGTTTCGCCGCCGAGCGCGCGAGCGTCATACGCGCGGGATCGCCGAACGAGTACAGCAGGCGGCCGCTCGCATCGACGACGGCGACATGCGCGAGATGCGTGTTCTCGACCGACGCGCCGCGATAGATCGTCGCCGCGACCGGCGCAGCATGTGCAACGGGATGCCCCTCGGACAGGCTCATGCGTGGTCTCCTCCTGTTGGCTCACCCGGTGCGTCGGCACGATGGATGAACTCGCGGTTTTATCGATGTTTCGCTCGACACGCGGCGCAAGCCCGACGCCCGGGCAGCAATACTCAACAGCACGCGGCGCACGCCGCAACACTCAGGCGCTCGCCGCCAGTTCCTCTTCGCGCTCCAGCTTCCGCGTGCGCCGCAGTTCCGGAAAAAGCCGCATCCACAGCAACGCGATCGCGATCGTCGCGACGCCGCCGACCAGCACGGCCGGTTGCGCGCCCCACCAGCCCGCGGTCAGGCCCGATTCGAATTCGCCCAATTGATTCGAGGTCCCGATGAACAGCGAATTGACCGCGTTGACGCGGCCGAGCATTTCATCGGGCGTGCGCAACTGCACGAGCGAAAGCCGCACGACGACGCTGATCGTGTCCGATGCGCCGAGTATCATCAGCGCGATCAGCGACACGATGAACTGATGCGAGAGCCCGAACATGATCGTCGCGATGCCGAACGCGATCACGCCGCCGAACATCGCCGCGCCGGGCCGCTCGCGCAGCGGGAAATGCGCGAGCCAGATCGTGCCCGCGAGCGCGCCGATCGCGGTGCCCGAGCGCAGCAGGCCGAGGCCGATCGGCCCCGCGTGCAGCACGTCGCGCGCGAAGATCGGCAAAAGCGCGGTCGCGCCGCCGAACAGCACTGCGAACAGATCGAGCGAGAGCGCGCCGAGAATCACGGGCTCCTTGCGAATGAACGCGATGCCCGAGAAGATCGATTCCAGCGTGACGGGCGCGCGGCTCGCCGGCTTGAGCTGCAGCGGAATGGTCCACACCGCGACGGCGGCGGCCGCGAACGACAGCGTGCAGGCAAGATAGGCCGCGCCCGGTCCGACGCCGTACAGCAGGCCGCCGAGAGCGGGGCCGGCGATCTGCGCGGTCTGATTCGCGGAGGTGGACCACGCGGTCGCCTTCGGCAACTGGCCGCGCGGCACCACGGCCGGCAGCAGCGACGACACCGCCGGCGATTCGAACGCGCGCGCCGCTCCCGCGCAGGCGGCCAGCACGTAGATGACCGGCGCGCTGATCCAGCCGCCGAACGTGCCGAGCGCGAACAGCAAGGCGGCGACGCCTTCGAGGCTCTGGCAGACGGCGGCGATGCGGCGGCGATCGTAGCGATCGGCGACGTGGCCGACGACGAGCGTCAGCAGGAACATCGGCAGGAATTGCGCGAGGCCGACGAGGCCGAGCGCGAATGCGCTATGGGTCAGCGCATAGACGTGCCAGCCCATCGCGACGGCGAGCATCTGGAACGACAGCGAGGACAGGATGCGGGTGCACCAGAAACGCTGGAAAGGCGGGTGTTTCGGCAGGCTGAAAGACGGGGAATCGGCGGGATCGACGGGGGCGGGTGACATCGGTGACTGGTTCGTTACGTGATGCGCGGTAGGTAGCTCGCGATGGCTCGCGGTGGCCTGAATGGGGCGGCGCTAGTTTAGAGCAAGACGGCATGACGTGCCGGAAGCGGGATCGGGCGGGGCCCGCCGGACTGGCGTTCCGCTCCGCTTCCTGCCCCGCCGGCGCCGCGCGCGGAACTCAGGTGCGCCGATTATGGCACGGCCGAAAACGGGCGCGCGCAACGAGGCTGCGCGGATTCACGAAGTCCTCATTCAATCTCGGGTACGCTGCGGGATGCGGCTTGTGCAATAGCCGCCTCGCAGTAAGCGGACTTGCTCCGGCAAGACGACGAAGTTTCAATCATCTGGATGGAGGGTATCGACTGTGGCTACCGAGAATGGCGGTTCGCTGTATGTCCTGCAGGCACGTCCACCGGCGATCATCGCCCTGTGGCCCGACGGTTCGCACGAAGTGGTCGTCGCGAATCTGACGCGCACGCCCGACGGCATCAAGGTCGACGTCGAGAACCAGATCGTCTATTGGACCAACATGGGCAGCGGCATCCATCTGATCGACGGCGATCCGGTGTCCGGCGCGGTGCCGCCGAACGACGGCACGATCGAAAGCGCGAAGCTCGACGGCAGCGAACATCGCGTGCTGGTGCCCGCCGGCGTCGCGGGCACGCCGAAGGAACTCGTGCTCGACAAGGAAGGCGGCTTTCTGTACTGGTGCGATCGCGAAGGCATGCGCGTGATGCGCGCGCGCACGGACGGCAGCGAAGTCACCGAACTCGTGCGCACCGGCAACTTCCCCGCCGATACCGGCGACGCGACGCGCCATTGCGTGGGCATCGCCCTCGACAAGCCGAACGGCCATCTCTACTGGACGCAGAAGGGGCCGCCCGATGCGGGCGAAGGCCGCATCTTCCGCGCCGGCCTCGATCTGCCGGCCGGCGCGCAGCCCGATGCGCGCCCCGACCTCGAATGCCTGCTCGATCAGTTGCCCGAACCGATCGACCTCGACATCGACCATCGCGACAGCATGCTCTACTGGACCGATCGCGGCGACGACACGCACGACGGCAATACGCTGAATCGCGCGAAGATCAGCGCGGCGGGGCTCGCCGATCGCGAGGTGCTCGCGCGCGATCTGCAGGAAGGCATCGGCGTGTCGCTCGACCCGCGCGGGCGCCGTGCCTTCGTGACCGATCTCGGCGGCAACGTGCGGGAGCTGAACATCGACACGAAGCACGAATCGCATTTCACGACGATCGCGCACCTCGGCGCGCTGACCGGAATCGATTACGCGGATCTTTAAGCGCGACCGGCCGGGACGACCCACGGTATCCGGGCCGTCGTCCCGGCTTGCCGGGACACGCGGGCGCGGCACCACGCGCCCGCTATGTCGCGCCCGCCATCTGCAACGCATCCCTCTAAGCCCTAATCGCTGCCGTCGCGCCGCAGCCTCAGCACGGTCGTCATGTACTCCGTCGCGAAGTCGATAAACGCTTTCACGCGCAGCGGCATTCTGCGCTGCACGGGGTAAATGATCTGCGCGGGTAGCGACTTCGCGCGCCATTGCGGCAGCACCCGCACGAGGCGCCCCGAGACCAGGTCTTCCTCGACGAGCCATTCCGGCAGCACCGCGATGCCGAGTCCCATGCGCACCGCCTCGCGCATGCTCGTCACGCCCTCGGTGATGAACACGGGCTCGACCTGCAGAATCTGCGTCGAATTCCGCGAATACAGCGTGACCTCGCGCGCACCGCCGAACTGGTCGCTGGCGAGCGCGATCCA
This sequence comes from Paraburkholderia sp. Ac-20336, assembly GCF_017105025.1. Classification (NCBI taxonomy): domain Bacteria; kingdom Pseudomonadati; phylum Pseudomonadota; class Betaproteobacteria; order Burkholderiales; family Burkholderiaceae; genus Paraburkholderia; species Paraburkholderia sp. Ac-20336. The sequence goes on from NZ_JAAGPS010000041.1 coordinate 18,823, forward strand.
CGGCAGCGCGTCGAGCCCTTCGGGCCGGGTGGGAATCGGGTGGTCTTTCAGAAACGGCGGAGACGCGACGAGGTAGCGCCTGATCTCGCCGAGCGAGCGCGCCACGACGCGCTCGTCGATCAGTGCGCCCGCGAGAATGCCGGCGTCACATCCCTCTTCGATCATGTGCAGCGGCCGGTTCGAATACCCCAGCTCCATGCGCACGGCCGGATGTGCCTGAATAAAGCTGCTGATAAGCCGGCTGATGACGGACTGGCCGAAATCGATCGTCGAAAACACCCGGATATTGCCGCTCAGCTCGGTCTGGTCGTTGCTGAGCCGCTGCGCCGACTCTTCGGCCAGCGACAGCAAGGCCCGCGCGTCGGCCAGCAACTGATGCCCGACTTCGGTGAGGCTCATGCGATGCGTATCGCGACGCAGCAGCACGGCGCCGCATTGATCTTCGAGCGAGCGCAACTGGCGGCTCAAGGTGGGCTGGCTCAGGCGCAGCTTGCGCGCCGCAGCGGAGATGCTGCCGCTGTCCACGATGGCGACGAAGGCGCGCAACAGGTTGAGGTCGTCGAATATGCTCATACGCTGGAAGCATAACCCATATACTGGTCATACGGCTACCGTGGGGGTCCGGACGGCGCGATGATTCACCCATCGCATCGATCACCGATCAATCACCCCGTCAGAAGGAGCCTCACCATGACCACCCAAGCCAAAGTCGCCATCGTTACCGGAGCATCGCGCGGCATCGGCGCCTCGATCGCGAAGCGCCTCGCTGCGGACGGCTTCGCGGTCGTCGTCAACTACGCGGGCCGCGCGGCCGACGCGCAGGACGTCGTGGCATCGATCGAAGCCGCGGGCGGCCGCGCCACCGCGATTCAGGCCGACGTCTCGGTGCCCGCGCAGGTCGCCGCGATGTTCGACCAGGCCGTCACGCTGTTCGGCGGCGTCGACGTCGTCGTGAACAACGCGGGCATCATGCAGCCGGGTCTCGTGCCGCTCGTCGATACCGACGACGCTCTGTTCGACCGCCTCATCGCGATCAACCTCAAGGGTACGTTCAACACGCTGCGCGTGGCCGCGAAAAAGCTGCGCAGCGGCGGGCGCATCGTCAACTTCTCGAGCAGCGCGACGGCACTCGCGATGCCGGGCTATTCCGTCTACGCCGCCACGAAGTCGGCCGTCGAAACGATGACGAACATCTTCGCGAAGGAACTGCGCGGCCGCAACATCACCGTGAATGCGGTCGCTCCCGGACCGACCGCCACCGAGCTGTTCCTCAAGGACAAGACGCCCGAGCAGATCGAGCGCCTCGCGAAGATGCCGCCGCTCGAACGCCTCGGCCAGCCCGACGACATCTCGGCCGTGGTCGCGTTCCTCGCCAGCGACGCGGCCAGCTGGGTCGACGGTCAGACGCTGCGCGTGAACGGCGGCATTATCTAAGCCGTCCTTCGCGTCGCCTCGACTCATCACCCTGAACTCATTGCAAGCAAGGAGCCCGACATGAAAAACATCATCGTCGTGACCGGTGCATCGAGCGGCTTTGGGCGCCTGAGCGCCGAAGCGCTCGCGAAGGCCGGCCATATCGTCTACGCGTCGATGCGCGCCACCACGGGACGCAACGCGCCGACCGTCGCGCAGATGGCGGCATTCTCGCAACAGCATGGTGTCGATCTGCGCACCGTCGAACTCGACGTGCTCTCGCAGGAATCGGTCGACGCCGGCATTGCGCAGATCATCGCCGAACACGGCCGCATCGACGTCATCGTCCACAACGCGGGCCATATGGCCTTCGGTCCTGCCGAAGCGTTCACGCCGGAGCAATTCGCGCAGCTCTACGACGTCAACGTGCTTGGCACGCAGCGCGTGAATCGCGCGGTGCTGCCGCAGATGCGCAAGCAGAAGCACGGTCTCGTCGCCTGGGTGTCGAGCAGCAGCTCGGCGGGCGGCACGCCGCCCTATCTCGCACCGTATTTCGCGGCGAAGGCGGCGATGGATTCGATCGCGGTTCAATATGCGCGCGAACTGTCGGGCTGGGGCATCGAGACGTCGATCATCGTGCCGGGCGCCTTTACTTCCGGCACCAACCACTTCGCGCATGCGGGCCGTCCCGCCGATGAAAGCGTGCTCGAAGCGTACGAAAACGGACCGAACGCCGGGCTCGGCGAGCGCATCCAGCAGGCCTTCGCCGCGATCGTGCCGGCCGATGCCGATGTTGGACTCGTGGCGCAGGCGCTCGTCGACGTGGTCGATGCGCCGGCGGGACAGCGGCCGTTCCGCGTGCACGTGGACCCGGCGCAGGACGGCGCGGACGTTGGCTTTGCCGTGCTCGACCGCCTCAGGGCCGAGATGCTGCAGCGGGTCGGGATGGCGGAGCTGTTGAAGCCGCGGGTGTATTGAGCCTGTGTTTTAGACCGCTCGCAAAGAGGCAACGGCATGCGCCGTTGCCTCTTTGTTTTTTTGGGTGATCCGCACCGAAGCGCACGGCATTCCGGTCACGCGATCGACCGGCCCATCACGCGCCGCCGATTCCAGCCGAGCCACACCGCCAGCAAAGCGATGAAGACGAAAACGCCGGACACGTTCGCGAAGAGGCTCGCAACCGGCAGATTCATCGCCAGCAGCACGCCGCCGAGCACGGACCCGATGACCGACCCCAGCTTGCCGACGCCGATCGCCGAGCCGACCCCGGCCGAGCGCAGCAAGGTCGGATAAAGCATGCCCGCGACCGCATAGAGCGCGAACTGGCTGCCGATCACGCAGACACCGCTCGCGAACGACGCGGCATACAGCCAGACAGCCGGCATCGGCATGCCCAGCGATACGCACACCGGCAAACCGAGCAGCGCGAGCAGCAGGATCACGACAACGCCGTAGCGGTCCACGTAGCGGCTCAGCGCGAGCGCGCCAACCGTGCCGCCGACCGGAAACATCATCGCGGCCTTCGCCGCGTGAGCCGCCGGCAGCGCGCTCATGCTGAACAGGATCGGCAGCCAGTTCTGCAAAAACTGCAACGCTAGCGAATTCAGAATGAAAAGCGCCCACAGCAAAGGCGTCACGGAAACGAGGCCGTTGCCGAACAGCGCAAGCGGCGTCGCCCGGATACGCTGTTCGTCATGGACGAGGTAGCGCGCGTGCGGACCAGGGTCGGCGGCGCCCGAACCGTCCGAACCGAGACGGCGCACGATGCGGGCGATCTCCCGTGGGGCGCGTCCGTTGAGAATCAGAAAGCGGATGGACTCCGGCAACACGGCGAACGACACGACGGCCACTGCGACGGCCGCCACTCCGCCAAGCTCGAAAAGAACCGGCCAGCCGAAGCGCGGCAACAGCCAAGACGCGATCGCGCCGCCACCGCCGGCGCCAATCGAGAAGCCCGAAAACATCAGCGTGATCCATGTCGCGCGGCGCGCCTTGGGCGCGTATTCGGAAACCAGCGCAACGGTATTCGGCACCACGCCGCCCATGCCGATGCCGGCCAGAAAGCGCAGTACGGTCAATTGATCGAGCGAGGTCGCGAAGCTGCACGCAAAGGTCAGGATGCCAAACCACAGCGCGCCGTAGATGATCGTCAAACGTCGTCCGATGCGATCGCCCATGAAGCCGAGCAGTAACGAGCCCACCAGCACGCCGGCGAGACCGTAGCCGAAGACATGGCCGAATTCCGCGGGCTTGACGTGCCACGCGTGAATCAGCGTCGGCGCCGCATACGCTGCGGCAACCTGATCGTAGCCGTCGATCAGCACGATCAGAAAACACCATGCGATCAGGCGCAGCGCAAAGCCGCGCAATCTTTGCTGCTCGATGAGGGCCGAAACGTCGATAGCGCGCCCGGTCTGCGGGACCGTTCGTGAGAGGCCGTTCATCGCGAATCGCCGAGTGCCGAACGCATCTCCTTGACGCGCGCGTCCTCTTGCTTGTGCTCGTCGCCGAATCGCGCGCGATACAGCACCGCGAGCACGGCCGAGAAAATCGCCGCGACGAGGAACAGCCCGGACGCGGCGTAGAACATCCGCGCAATCGGCAGATGCATCGACAGCAGAATTCCGCCGATTACGGGCCCCGATACCGAGCCGATCTTGCCGACCGAAATCGCACTGCCGACGCCCGCCGAGCGGAACGACGTCGGGTAGATCATGCCGGCCACCGCATACAGGCCATATTGCGCGCCGACCACGCAGAAGCCGGTCGCAAACACGGCGAACATCAGCCACGCCTCGGACATGCCATGGCCGAGGAAGGCGACGACAGGACAGCCGATCGCCGGCAGGGAGATGATCGCGAGCACACCGTGACGGTCGACGAAACGGCACAGGATCAAGCCGCCGAGCACGCCGCCCACCGAGAACATCGTCGTGATGAGACCGGCGCTCTGCGGATTGATGCCGACGCCTTCCATCAGGATCGGCAGCCAGTTCTGCAGAAAATACAGCGCCATCGAATTGACGATGAAGACGATCCACAGGAGCGGCGTGATCGCACGCAGGCCGTCGGAGAAAATCAGCTTCAGCACGAAGCGCTTCTTTTCCTGCACTTCGCCGGGTACGAACAGCGCGTCGGCCGGCAGCGCAAGCTCGGGACGCAGGCGCGCAACGAGCTGGCGCACCGTTTCGATGCTGCGCCGGCGCACCACCAGCAGCTTGGCCGACTCCGGCAACATCACCGCCAGCAGCAGCGCGACCGCGAGCGAGCCGATACCGCCCACCACGAACATCACGGGCCAGCCATAGCGATGAATCAGCGCGGACGAAACGATGCCGCCCGACCCCGCGCCGATCGAAAAACCGGAGAACATCAAGGTCACCCAGGTGGCGCGCAATCTTTTGGGCGCGTATTCGGCGACCAGCGCGACCGAATTCGGCACCACCCCGCCCATGCCGAGCCCGGCAATGAAACGCAGCAGCATCAGGTCCTGCAACGAAGTCGCCCAGACGGACAGGAGCGTCAGCGCGCCGAAGAACAGGCTGCCCGACACGATGGCGCGCTTGCGGCCGAAGCGGTCGCCGAAATAGCCGAAGATGAACGAGCCGATCAGCGTGCCGAACAGCCCCGCGCCGAAGACCGCCCCGAAGCCGCCGCGCGCGACATGCCACTCCTTGACGATGGCCGGCGCGGCGAACGAGACCGCGGTCTGATCGTAGCCGTCCATCAGCATGATGAGGAAGCACCAGAACAGCAAGCCGATGGCGAAACGTCCTGTCTTCTGCTCTTCGATGAGTGTCGAGATGTTAAATGTACGGTCTGCTTGCATGTGCGTTCCAAAATGCCGGTCAGACGGCGGCGCTGCCGCGCGCCGCCCCTCTGTTCTTACTTCCCGTCGACGCCATCGCCGGGAGCCTCAATATACGGCCCGCGAGCGGGCGGCAGAATCAAAAAATCCCGATGATCCCATCGAAATAGCTGAAGAACGTTGCACCGCGCGGCCTGCCCGCCAGATGGCCGGCGCGCGCGACGCGTCAAAACATCTGATTGATACCGATGCGCCCAACCGTCTGCGCACTCGAACTCGACGTCTGGTAACCGAACTGCTGCGCGTGGGCATTCGGGCCCGACGCGCGCTGCACGCCGACGCCCGCGTAAATCTGCGTGCGCTTGGACAGGTAGTGCGTGAGAAACAGGTTGTACTGGTTGTACGTGAGCCCGTCGAACATCGAGCGGTTATACGAAATGCCGAGGATGTAGAAGCGCTTGCCGCCGCTCAGGTCGATGTTGACGCCGGCCTGGTAGTTGCGCTCCGAGATCGAGCCCTGCGAGTTTTCGAGCTTCACGTCGGTGAAAGTAAGGTGCGGCACGAAGTAGCCCACCGCAACGGAGCCGCCGAGCGCAATCGTGCTGTAACGATCGGCGTTGAACAGCGTGCCCGGCTTGAGCGTCTGCCCGAGCACCGAGGTCACGCCGAAGATACCGTTCAGATCGGCGGTGCGGTCGTGCGACATCGAATACGCCGCGCCCAGTTTCACCGCGCCGTTTTCGTAATGCGCGCCGATGCTGTACTGACGCCCGTCGCTGAAATTCGGCTGATTGCCGAAGCTGTTCATCACGCCGGCCTGGAAGCCGCGGTAATTGATCGTTTCGTAGCTGACGGAATTGTCGAGCGCCCGCGTGTTCGCGAGCCCGTCCAGATTGCCGACCGTATAGAACGACGAGATGCCCGGCACCGAGTTGTTCAGCGCGCCCACGTACTGGTACACGTAGTCGGGAATGTGCCCGAGGCTCAGCGAGCCGAAGCGGTCGTTGCTGATGCCGACGTACGCGTCGCGGTTGAAGAAGCTCGTCGGATTGATCTGCGCGCCGGTGTTGGTCAGAAAACCCGATTCGAGCCGCGCAAACACCGTGTTGCCGCCGCCGATGTCTTCCTTGATCAGGAACCCGAAGCGGTCCGGCGTGCGCTTGCCCGCCGACTGCTGATACAGATGCGACCCGTGCGAATTCGAAACGAAATCGACACCCACATCGACGCTGCCGTACAGCGTCACCGATGATTGCGCGAACGCCGGACACCCCAGCACGAACGCACAGCTACCCAACAACAAGCTCGTCGTTTTCAAAAAATGTCTCCAATGTCTTTCTTATCGCCGACCGCCTGTTTGCGGACCGATCCCCACCTGGCCTGCGCGCGGGCCCGTTCGCCGCGCGCCTGGCTGCCTTTAAGCTGCCTTGAGTTACCTTTACGCCAGAGGTTGCCGAGAGTGTAGCCAATGGATTCTGGCTTTTGAATCGTGAATTCTTTATCAATCCATCGAACAAAACGAATAAAGTCTTTAACGATCGGTAAAAACACCAGGAGAGCGCGATTAATCAATGCGCGCGCTTCTATTAGATGAAACCCGGTGCTAACATCCGCCGCGTCGAGATTATGGATTGGCGTTCGGGAGACTCCTATGAATGGGAAAGGCATGCCGCCGCGGCGCATGGTGGTCGGAATCAGCGGCGCCTCGGGCGTCATCTACGGCGTGCGGCTGCTGCAGCTTTTGCGCAAGCTCGAAATCGAAACCCACCTCGTGATGAGCCGCTCGGCGCAGGTCACGCTGGCCCACGAATCGGACTACAACGTCGCCGACATCCGCGCGATGGCAAGCGTTTGCCACTCGAACACCGACATCGGCGCGTCGATTTCGAGCGGCTCGTTTCCGGTGCTGGGCATGATCGTCGCGCCCTGCTCCATCAAGACCCTCGCGGAAATCAGCACCGGCATGACGAGCGGCCTGCTCGCGCGCGCCGCCGACGTCACGCTGAAGGAGCGCCGCCGTCTCGTGCTGATGGTGCGCGAAACGCCGCTGCATCTGGGCCATCTGCGCAGCATGACGGCCGTCACGGAAGCGGGCGCGATCGTCTATCCGCCCGTGCCCGCGTTCTACGCGAACCCCGAGTCGCTGACCGACATGGTCGACCACACGCTCGGCCGCGTGCTCGACCTGTTCGGGCTCGACAGCGCGACGGTGCATCGCTGGGGCATGTAAGCGCGCGGCCGGCTTATCGCCGGCTGTGCGCGAATTATCAAAATTCAGTGATGATTCATTCGGATTAATTTGCTTCTTTCGCGCGATTCGCTGGATTAAAGTAATTCCCGATTTCAGCGGATTTACCACTGACAAATATTATCGATTGCCTGATAGGCAATTTCGATAAGAATCGCCCATTACGAAAAGGTCGAATCGTCGAATGAAGATAGTTATTGCAGGCGCCGGTATCGGCGGATTGACGGCCGCCGCCGCGTTATTGAAAAAGGGTTTCGACGTCACGGTGTTCGAGCAGGCCCAGGAACTCAAGGAGATCGGCGCCGGCGTGCAGCTGAGTCCGAATGCCACGCGCGTGCTGTATCAGCTCGGCGTGGGCGATGCGCTCGACGGGCTCGCGTGCGAACCGCTCGGCAAGCGCGTGCGTCTGTGGAACACCGGCCAGAGCTGGCGTCTGTTCGATCTCGGTACTCAATCGCGGGCACTCTACGGCTATCCGTACTTCACGCTGCATCGCGCCGACCTGCACCAGAAGCTCGCCGATGCGGTCCGCGCGCTCAAGCCCGACGCGATCCGCCTCAATCACAAGGTGGAAAGCTTCTCGCAACAGGACGGCAAGGTGCGCGTGCAGGCCGTCGGCGGCGAAACCTGCGAAGGCGATCTGCTGGTCGGCGCGGACGGCGTGCATTCGCGCGTGCGGCGCGCGCTGTTCGGTCCCGACGAACCGGTCTTCTCCGGCGTGATGGCATGGCGCGGCGTGATCGACGCGAGCAAGCTGCCCGAGCATCTGCGCGAGCCGTACGGCGCGAACTGGGTCGGCCCGGGCGCGCACGTCATCCACTATCCGCTGCGCGGCAACAACCTGATCAATTTCGTCGGCGCCGTCGAGAAGTCGGGCTGGCAGGTCGAATCGTGGTCGGAGCGCGGCACGCTCGAAGAATGTCTCGGCGACTTCGCGGGCTGGCACGACGACGTGCGCACGCTGATCTCCGCGATCGACATTCCGTACAAGTGGGCACTGATGGTGCGCGAGCCGATGCCGCGCTGGAGCCTCGGCCACGCGACGCTGCTCGGCGATGCCTGCCACCCTACGCTGCCGTTTCTCGCGCAGGGCGCCTGCATGGCGATCGAGGACGGTTATCTGCTCGCGCGCTGCCTCGAACGCCATGCGCGCGACGTGCCCGCGGCGCTGCAACGCTACGAGGCGCTGCGGCTCGAACGCACCGCGAAAGTCGTGCGCGGGTCGGCGGCCAATGCGACGCGCTTTCACAATCCGCAGCTCGCGCACGCGGAAGGCGCGGCCGCGTATGTGGACCGCGAATGGAGCGAGGAGCGCGTGAAGGAGCGCTACAACTGGCTGTTCGAATACAACGTCGACACGCTCGAAGTTTGATCCGCACGGGCGCCGCCTCCGACGCGGCCCCGTACGACCCCGCCCAACAAGGAGACACCGTGTCCATCGCCCCTACTCGCCCGGCGCCCGTGCTCGGCCTGCATCACTTCGCCTGGCGCTGCCGCGACGCCGAGGAAACGCGTCACTTCTACGAAGACCTCCTCGGCCTGCCGCTCGTCCATGTGATCCGGCTCGACCACGTGCCGAGCACGGGCGAATACTGCCCTTACGTGCACCTGTTCTTCGAAATGGCCGATGGCTCGAACATCGCCTTCTTCGATCTCGGCGACGCCACGGCCGCGCTGCCGTCGCCGAACACGCCCGCGTGGGTCAATCACATCGCCCTGCGGCTCGGCGCGCCCGAACAGCTCGAAGCGATGAAGGCGCGCCTGCTCGAGCACGGCATCGACGTGCTCGGCGTGACCGACCATCACTTCGTTCGCTCGATCTACTTTTTCGATCCGAACGGCTTGCGTGTCGAACTGACGGTGCCCGTCGCGCCCGCCGAGGAACTGGCAGGCTATAGAATGCGGGCCCGGCCGGCGCTCGACGCCTGGACCGCTGAAAAGAACCAGGCCGTTCCGGAGACACGCGGCGCATGAGCACGCTCAATTTCACGCATGATCCGGCGCGGCGCAGCTGGATCGAATCGGCGAATGCCGCCGACACCGATTTCCCGATCCAGAATCTGCCGTTCGGCACGTTCGAGCGCGACGGTGAACAGCGCACCGGCGTCGCGATCGGCGATCGTGTCGTCGATCTGCGCGCACTGCAGCGTATGGCGCTGCTCGACGGCGACGCGGCGCTTGCCTGCGCATCCGCCAGCGAGGCGACGCTCAACGCATTGATGGCGCTCGACGCCCGCCATGCGAGCGCCCTGCGCGGCGCATTGTCGAACCTGCTGAAACACGACGCGCCCGCGCGTGCGCGGCTCGAAGCGTCGCTCGATGCGGTACTGCCGCGCATGAGCGAGGTGACGCCGGCGCTGCCTTGCACGATCGGCGACTACACGGACTTTCTGACCTCCCTGCATCACACCGAGCGCCACGGCCGCTACAAGGGCCTCGCCGTGCCGTTGCCGCCCGCCTTCAAGTCGCTGCCGATCGCCTATCACGGCCGCGCTTCGTCGCTGCGCGCGAGCGGCGGCGAGGTGCGGCGGCCCCACGGCCAGTATCGCGACGCGCACGGCAACGTGTGCTTCGGGCCCGCGCCGATGCTCGACTTCGAACTCGAACTGGCCGCCGTGATCGGACGCGGCAACGCACTGACGCAACCCATTCCGGTCGACGAGGCACGCGCGCATATTTTCGGCTACTGCCTGCTCAACGACTGGTCGGCCAAGAGCATTCAATGGTTCGAGCAGGTGCTCGGACCGTTCCTCGGCAAGAGTTTTCATTCGAGCGTGTCGCCGTGGATCGTCACCGAGGAAGCGCTCGCGCCGTTTCGCAAGGCCCCGCCTCGGCGCGCGGCCGACGACCCCGCGATCCTGCCGCATCTTCACGGCGCACACGACCAGCAGCACGGCGGCCTGCATCTCGAACTGTTCGCGCATCTGTCGACGGCGGCCATGCGCCGCGAGCGCATCGCGCCGGCGCGCATCACGCAGACTCACCTCGACAATCTGTACTGGACGTTCGCGCAGATGGTCGCGCATCACACGAGCAACGGCTGCAATCTGCGCACGGGCGACCTGCTCGGCAGCGGCACGATTTCAGGCGCGAGCGATGCCGCGCGCGCCTGCCTGACCGAACTGAGCGAAGCGGGCAAGCAGCCCATCGCGCTGCCGGGCGGCGAATCGCGCATCGAACTCGAAGACGGCGACGAGATCGTGCTGAGCGCGCGCGCGAGCGCACCGGGCGCCGTATCGATCGGCTTCGGCGAATGCCGCGGACGCATCGCGCCGGCCTTGCCCTACCCTCAACCGGCAGACGCCGCCGCGCACGGAGCGCACTGAATCATGACGACGCTCAACGGTTTCACGCAATTCGGCGACGGTCCGCATAAAGTCATCGTGCTGAACGGCTGGTTCGGCAGCTCGGTCGACTGGCACGCGCTCACGCCGGCACTCGATCCCGAGCGCTTCGGCTACGCGTTCTTCGACTATCGCGGCTACGGGCTGTCGCGCGAGATCGACGGTGCCTTTAGCTTCGACGAAGTCGCCGGCGACGTGCTCGCGCTCGCCGATCATCTCGGCTGGCCGCGCTTCAGCCTGATCGGCCATTCGATGGGCGGCATGGCGATGCAGCGCGTCCTGCTCGCCGCGCCGGAACGCATCGTGAAGATGGCCGGCGTATCGGCGGTGCCCGCGTGCGGCTCGCGCATGGACGACACGCGTCTCGCGATGTTTTCCGCCGCCGTCGACGACATCGCGAAGCGCGCGGGCATCATCCACTTTTCGACGGGCAGCCGGCACGCGGCGCGCTGGAGCGCCAATCTCGCCCAGCAATCGCAACGCGAGTCGCGGCGCGAAGCGTTCGCCGCCTATCTGCCGCACTGGGCCACCGGCGACTTCGCCGCGCAGGTCGAGGGCAACCCGACGCCCGTGAAGCTGTTCGTCGGCGAACACGATCCGGCCATCACCGTGGACCTGATGACGCGCACGTGGCTGAAGTGGTATCCCAACGCCACGTTGGAAAGCTTGCCCAATGCGGGACACTATGCGATGTACGAAGTGCCGGTGGCACTCGCCACCGCACTGGAGAACTGGCTCGCCGAGCCCTAACGAACGAACCAACGAACCAACGGACCGCCCATGCGGCAGTCAGGCATGCCCGTACGGACGCAGCGACGAACTGACGGACCAACGAACGACGGGCATGCCGCAGGAGACACTATGTACGACACCACCTATCTGCGCGCGACCTCGCTGGCCGAGGCGGTCGGCTGGCTGCGCGAGCATGACGAAGCGCGGCCGCTATCGGGCGGCATGACCCTGATTCCCACGCTCAAGCAGCGCCTCGCGGCACCGTCGCATCTGATCGATCTCACGCGGATCGACGCGCTGCGCGGCATCGAGGTGCGCGGCGACGTCCTGCGCATCGGCGCGCTGACCAAGCATGCCGAAGTGGCGGGTTCGAACATCGTGCGCGAGGCGATTCCGGCGCTCGCTCATCTGGCGAGCCTGATCGCCGATCCGCAGGTGCGCAACCGCGGCACGATGGGCGGCTCGGTCGCCAACAACGATCCCGCCGCTGACTACCCCGCCGCCGTGCTCGGTCTGAACGCGCACGTCGTCACCTCGTCGCAGCGGCGCATTCCCGCCGACGCGTTTTTCATCGACACGTTCGAGACCGCGCTCGCCGCCGACGAACTGATCGTCGCGATCGAGCTGGCGATTCCGCGCCGGGCCGCCTATGCGAAGTACCGGCATCCGGCGTCCGGCTACGCGGTGGCCGGCGTGTTCATCGCGCAGTACGACGACGCGGTGCGCGTCGCCGTGACCGGCGCGGGCGCCTCGGTGTTCCGCTGGTTCGACGCCGAGACCGCGTTGCAGCAGAACCTGGCGCCCGCGGCGCTCGAACCGCTGTCTGTCGAGCGCGACACGCTGCCCGACGACGACAACGCGTCCGCGCCGTATCGCGCGCATCTGATCGAAACTTATACCCGCCGCGCACTGCAGGCGCTGCTCGCGTCGTAACGGCGCGCGCTCATCGAGGAGACAAGGATGGAATTCACCGGATCGCAAACCATCGCGGCATCGCGCGAACAGGTATGGCAAGGACTCAACGACGCAGCCGTGTTGCAGGAATGCGTGCCTGGATGCGAGTCGTTCGAGGCCGATAGCGAAGACCAGTACAAGGCGGTCGTGGTGGCATCGGTCGGGCCCGTGAAGGCGCGCTTCAAGGGCACGCTCGAACTGTCGGAGCGCGACGCGCCGAACGGCTACCGGATCGTCGGCCAGGGCGAAGGCGGCATCGCGGGCTTCGGCAAGATGACCGCCACCGTGACGCTCGCCGATGCCGAGGACGGCACGCTTCTGACCTACGTGGCCGAAGCGCAGGTCGGCGGCAAGCTGGCCCAGATCGGCTCGCGCCTCGTCACCTCGGTGGCAAACAAGCTCGCCGCCGAATTCTTCAAGCGTTTCAACGCGACGATGAGCGCGGCCAGCCAGAACGCCGGCCAATGAGCGCTCCTCAAGCACAGGAAACACAGGTGAACCATGGTTGAAGTCCAATTGCAGGTCAACGGCGCGGACGTCCGGCAGGAGGTGCCCGACAACACGTTGCTGGTCGAATTCCTGCGCGAGCACTTGCGCCTGACCGGCACGCACGTCGGTTGCGATACGAGCCAGTGCGGCGCGTGCACGGTCCATCTCGACGGTCATGCGGTCAAGTCCTGCACCGTGCTCGCCGCGCAGGCGAGCGGCGGGCAGGTCGTCACGGTGGAAGGTCTCAATGCGCAGTGCGGCGGCAAGCTGCACCCGGTGCAGAATGCCTTCGTTCAATGCCACGGCCTGCAATGCGGCTTCTGCACGCCGGGCATGATCATGGCGAGCGCGTTCTATCTGCGCGAGGAACCGGCGCTCGACCAGGCGAGCATCAGCCACGCGCTGGAAGGCAATATCTGCCGTTGCACCGGTTACGTGAACATCATCGAGGCGGTTCGTCACGCGGCGCGCGAGATGTACCCCGATGCGCCGTTCGCGCGCACGGAGGCACACCCGTCATGATCGGCAAACCGATACCTCGCGTCGAAGACCAGCGCTTCGTCACCGGCAACGGGCAGTACACCGACGATATCCACGTCGACGGACAGCTGCACGCGGCGTTTCTGCGCTCGCCGCACGCGCACGCGGTGCTGCGTTCGATCGACACCAGCGCGGCGAGCGAAGCGCCCGGCGTGATCGCGGTGCTGGTCGGCCAGCAGTATCTCGACGACGGCTTCCAGGGCATCGACCACGTGCCGAATCCCGTCGATGCGGTCGACGCGACGAAGAAGGCTTTCCTTACCTCGCTGACGGGCTCCATCTTCAACCAGCTTCATCTGCCGCTGCCGGTCGATCGCGTGCGCTACGTCGGCGAGGCGATCGCCCTGGTGATCGCGCAAACGCCGCAGCAGGCGCGCAACGCATCGGAGCTGATCGAGGTCGATTACGACCCGCTCGACGCCGTCATCAACGGCCACGACGCGCTGCGGCCCGAGGCGCCGCAACTGTGGGACGGGGCCCCCGGCAACCTCTGCTTCCAGACGCAGATCGGCGAGCGCAACGCGGCCCGCGAGATCATCGCGCGGGCCGATCACGTGGTGCAGCGCGAGTTCCATCACAGCCGGCTCGTCAATTGCCAGATGGAGCCGCGCAGCGCAATCGGCGCTTACGACGCGGCCACGGATGCCTACACGCTGATCTCCGGCAGCCAGGGCGCCGTGCGCCAGCAACTGTGCCTCGCCGCCGCGCTGAAGGTGCCCACCGCGCGCCTGCGCGTGGTGTGTCCCGATACCGGCGGCGGCTTCGGGCCGCGCTCGTTCGTCTACGTCGAGCAGTTGGCCGTGCTATGGGCCGCGCGCCGCATCGGACAGCCGGTCAAATGGACCAGCGATCGCAGCGAAGCCTTCCTCGCCGATTACCAGGGACGCGATGCGATCATCCGCTCGACGATCGGCTTTTCGAAAGACGGCCGCATACTCGCCATCGACAACGAATGGATCGGCAACGTCGGCGCGCACACGGTCTCCTATGTGCCGATGTCGAACGGCACGCGCATCATGACGACCGTCTACGACGTGCCGGTCGCCGCCGTGCACGTGAGCGCGGTGCTGAGCAACACGGTGCCGACGGCGCCGTATCGCGGCGCGGGACGCCCCGAGGCGACGCACGTGATCGAGCGCATGCTCGATCTCGCCGCCGCCGAACTGCGCATCGACCGCGCGGAAATCCGCCGCCGCAATCTCGTGCCGCACGACAAGCTGCCCTATCGCAGTCCGATGGGTCTCACGTACGACAGCGGCGACTTCGCGCGCAACATGGCGCGCGCCCTGACGCTCGCGCAATGGGACAGCTTCGAGGCGCGCCGCGCGCAGTCGCGCGCGAACGGACGGCTGCGCGGCATCGGGCTTGCCAATTACATCGAGTCGCCGGTCGGCGCGCCGCGCGAGCGCATCGAGCTGACCGTGCGCACGGATGGCAGCGTCGATATCGTGTCGGGCACGCAATCGACGGGCCAGGGCCACGAGACCACCTTTGCGCAGGTGATCGCGCATCATCTCGGCGTACCGATGGAAGCCGTCAAGCTGCGCACCGGCGACACCGCGTTCGTGAGCGTCGGCGGCGGCAGCCACTCCGACCGCACGATGCGGCTAGGCGGCATGCTGCTCGTCGATACCGCGCAGCAGATCATCGCCATCGGCAAGCAGGTGGCCGCAACGCTGCTCGACGCGGACGCCGCCGGCATCGCCTTCGCCGACGCCCACTTCACGGCGCCATCCGGCGGCAAACGGGCGAGTCTCGCCGACATCGCCCGGCACGTCGCGCAGCACGGACTGCCCGGCGACCCGTCGCTCAGAAAGCTGTACGCCTGCGCGGAGGTCAACACGCGCGTGCCCGCGCATCCGACCGGCGCGGCCGTCTGCGAACTCGAGGTGGACCCCGACACCGGCATCGTGCAACTCGTCAACTACACCTCGGTCGACGACGTCGGCCAGCCGATCAACCCGCTGATCGTCGAGGGCCAGGTGCACGGCGGTCTCGCGCAGGGCATCGGCCAGGCGCTGTCCGAAGGCTTCTACGTGGACCGCGAGACGGGACAGGTACTGACCGGCTCGTACATGGACTACGGCATGCCGCGTGCCGGCGTGATCCCGCCGCTCAACGTCGAACTGACGGAAGACCCGACCCACGGCAATCCGCTGCGTGTCAAAGGCGGCGGAGAAAGCGGCATCACGCCGGCCACGGCGACGATCTTCAACGCGCTGGCCGACGCGCTCAGCGAGCACGGCAGCGACGAACTCGCGATGCCGGCCACGCCGAAGGTCATCTGGGAATACATTCATCGCGCACAAGGAGGCGCTCATGTCGACTGAATCCATCGCTATTCGCCGTGAAGGGGCGCTGCTCGAAGTGGTGCTCGACAGGCCCGGGAACGGCAACCTGATCGACCAGGCGATGAGCGAGGCGATCATCGCCGCCGTCACCACGCTCGACGACGAGACGAAGCTCGTGCGCATCGTCAGCAGCGGCAAGGACTTCTGCAAGGGACGCCAGTCGCCGATGCCGCCCGCCGGCGCGAAGCCGTCGGCGGAAACCTTGCGCCGCGTGGTCGCGGCTCCGCCGCTCGCGCTCTACGACGCGCTGAAGGCCGTGCGCGTGCCGGTCGTGGCCGTCGTGCGCGGCGAGGCGATCGGCGTGGGCTGCGCGCTCGCGGGGGTCTGCGACGTCGCGCTCGCCGCCGACGACGCGGTCTTCCAGATTCCCGAAATGGAACGCGACATTCCGCCGACGCTCGTGATGTCGGCGCTGATCGGCCGCGTGCCCGTCAAGACGGTGGCGCACATGGTGTTGAGCCGCGCGCGGCTCTCCGCGCAGGAAGCACTGACGGCGGGGCTCGTGAGCCGCGTCGTCGCGGCCGCCGCGCTCGACGCCGAAGCCACCGCGCTGACCGAAACGCTGCTCGGCTGCAGCGCGGTCACGCTGCGCGCCGTCAAGCAGTTCCTGCAGCTCGCGCCGGACATGTCCGACGCGGGTTCGAGCGGCTTTGCCGCCCACCTGGCGGCCACCGCGCTGTCGGCACGCTTCTGAGCGCTGCCGATCGCTGCCGATCTCCACGCGCCCTCTCGCGCACAAGGACACGACATTGAGACCCAAGACCCTCATCGCTTCAACCGCGCAAGGCGCGGAGCTGCCCGACCTCGAACGCTTCCGGCTGCGGCGTTTTCTCGAATCGCTCGACGCGACGGAACTCGAACGCCATGACGAACCGGTCGATCTCGCCGACGTCGCCGGCATCATGGAAGGCAATCCGCGCGCGGTCTGGTTCGCACGACCGTCGGGCGGCGCTGTCTCGCTCGCGGGCAGCGTGGCCGCGAGCCGTTCGCGCCTCGCCCAGGCATTCGACACGACGCCCGGGCGGCTGCTCGAAACCGTGCGCGACCGTCTGCGCACCAAAGGCAAGCTCGTCGAGGTAAGCCGCGCGCAGGCGCCCGTGCAGCAGATCGTGCTGACCGGCGACGACTGCGATTTCACGGCGCTGCCCGTGCATCTGCAACACGATCTGGACGGCGCGCCGTATATTTCGGCGTCGATCGATTTCGCCGTCGATCCCGACACGGGCTGGACCAATGTCGGCATTCGCCGGCTGATGCTGCGCGGGCGCCGTACCGCGGGCATCGACCTCGTGGCGCCGTCCGATCTGCGCGCGATCTCGATGGCCCATTCGAAGCGCGGCGAGCGCCTGCCGATCGCCTTCGCGGTCGGCACACACCCGATCGACCACGTCGGCGCGACCATGCGCATTCCCGCCGACGAACTGGAACTCGTCGCGGCATTGCGCGGCGCGCCGCTCGGCGTCGTGAAATGCGTGACCAACGATCTGCTCGTGCCGGCCGACGCGGAATTCATTCTCGAAGGCTATCTCGACGAGCGCGGCCACGCGGAACCCGAAGGACCGTATGGCGAGTTTCTCGGCTACTACGGCGGCATCAAGACGAACCCGGTCTTTCATCTGACGGCCATCACGCATCGCCAGGACGCGGTGTTCCAGACCTGCACGATCGGCGGACGCACGATGGCGCGCACCGATACGGCGCAACTGGCCGCGCTGCGCACCGAAGTGACGGTATGGCGCGCACTCGAAACGGCCGTGCGCGAAATCCGGGCGGTGTATGCGAGCCCGGCCACGGGCGGCATGTTCAACGTGCGCGTCGCGATGCAGCAGCGCGTGCCCGGCGAAGCGCACAACGCGATCGCCGCCGTGTTCGCGTCGCTCGCCAACGTCAAGCACGTCTTCGTGGTCGATCCCGACATCGATATCTTTTCCGACGAACAGATGGATTGGGCGCTCGCCACGCGCTTCCAGGCCGATCGCGATCTCGTGCTGCACAGCGGCATGCGCGCGATGCCGCTCGATCCGTCGCTGGCCGGTGCCGCGGTGACGGCCAAAGTCGGCTTCGATCTGACGCTGCCGCTGCTGCGCCCGGGCGAACAGCGCAATCTCGAACATCGCGTGCCGACGCCGCCCGCGCTCACGGGCACGCGCTTCGATTCGCTCGAAGCCGCGCTGGAACACGGCCCCAAGCGCTTCACCGAACTGATGTCGGCGACGGGAACCCGCGACGGCCGCGAAGTCGTGCGCTGGCTCGAAGATACCGGCGCGACGCGCGCGATCGTCCGCGACGAGGAAGGGCGGTATGCGTTTGCGTGAGCGGGGGTGAGTCTGCGGGAGCCGGGTCATGACTCGTGGCTCATGACCCGGCTCGCCCGGCACCGCGACGCGGCGGCGTTCGCGCCACACCCGAGCGCCACGTCGCGAGACACGCCTGCCGCGAGTCGGGTGTTGTCCCGGTCGCGGATAACCCTGCGCGGCGATAAAATCCAGGCAGCCCTATCGTGCCCTGCTTCAAGGATCGCCGCAGATGAATCTCTCCCTCAAACAACTCAAGGTCTTTCTCGGCGTGGCGAACGCATCGAGCTTCACGAAGACCGCGCAAAGCATGCACCTGAGTCAGGCAGCGCTGAGCGCGATCATCCGCGAGCTCGAAACGCAGCTCAATTGCCGGTTGTTCGAGCGCACCACGCGCACTGTCGCATTGACGGAAGCGGGCCGGCTGTTCTATCCGACGGCGATGAAAATCGTCGAGACGCTCGAGAAGTCCGTGGTCGAACTCAACGAGCTGGGCCGGCAAAAGAAGGCATCGCTGCTGCTCGGCTGCACGCCGATGATCGGCGCGAGCCTGATGCCGCAAGTGCTGGCGCGTTTCGCCGAGATCGAGCCGCACGCGCAGATCGAACTCGTCGACCGGCCGCCCAGCGAGTTGCTGAAGATGGTCGAGGAAGGCGATCTCGACGCAGCGTTCGGGATCTTCTTCTCGCAACTGTCCGGCATCGATCGCGTGCCGATTTTTCCGACCCGGCTCGTCGTCGTGTCGTCGGCGCTTCATGGTGCGAACGGCATCGGCAACGTGCCGCGCGATGGCGTGCCGTGGCGCGCGCTCGAAGGGTTGCCGCTCATCACGCTGCCGAAGGACAACCCGCTGCAACGGCTGATCGAAGCATCGCTGTCGAAAGAGGACGTGACGACAGGACGGCGCACGGTCGTCGGCCATTTGCAGACCGCCATCGCCATGGCACACGAAGGACTCGGCGTGGCGATCATGCCTTCGTTCTGCGAACATATCTGCCGTCACTATCAGGTGCGTATCGACGCGATCCGGCCGGAAGTGGAATTTTCGTTCTATCGGATCACGCGCAGCGGCCGCGATACGCTCCCCGCTCTCGATCAATTCACGCAGATGTTCGCGGCGGCGGCCCAGTTGAGTCCGCTAGCCCAGTTCACCGATCCGGTTCATTGACGCGGAGCGCCGACCCGGTTCTTCGACCCGATTCTCCGGCTCGGTGTTCCGGCTCGGTGCTCCGGACAATGCGGCTCACGCCCGGCGAGCCGCGCATGACTCAGACGCTTCGCATCCCTATGCGAAACACGCTGGCCCCGTTTCGGCAGGCGATGCCATGCCTCGCGCCGCTTTCGCCACCGCGACCTGCGACGAGGGTGGCATGTCTACGCCGTTCTTCACCGCCGTCACTTCCGCCAGAATCGATACGGCGATCTCGGGTGGTGTCCTGCTGCCGATATAAATCCCAACCGGCCCGCGCAGCCGCGCCAGTTCCGTCGCGTCGAGATCGAACTCCCCGAGTCTTTCGCGCCGTGCCGCGTTGTTGCGTCGCGAGCCCAATGCGCCGACGTAGAAAGCACGCGTTTTCAACGCTTCCATCAGCGCGAGATCGTCGAGCTTCGGATCATGCGTGAGCGCGATCACCGCACAACGTTCGTCGAGCTTCATGTCGAGCACGGCATCGTCGGGCATCGAACGGATCAGCGTGGTGCCGGGCAGATTCCATGCTTCCGTGTACTCTTCGCGCGGATCGCACACCGTCACCTGATAATCGAGGCCGACCGCGATGTTGCACAGGTAGCGCGACAGTTGCCCCGCGCCGATCACGAGCATCCGGTAGCGCGGTCCGTGTATCGTCACGAGACGCTGGTCGTTGCAGTCCACGCCGTCGGTCATCCGCGCGGGGCCGAGACGCGCGGCGCCCGTTGCCATGTCGAGCGTGCGCGCCACGAGACGCCCCGACTCGACGGCATAGCACAGCTCGGCGATACCGCTCGCCTCCGTCAGCGGTTCGAGCACCAGTTGAATCGTCCCGCCGCACGGCAGGCCGAAACGATGCGCTTCGTCGGCCGTGATGCCATATTTGACGACCTCGGGCTTCGTCTTCTCAATGCCGCGCCGGCGCACGCGATCGATCAGATCGTCCTCGATGCAGCCGCCGGACACGGAGCCCACCACGGTGCCGTCGTCGCGCACCACGAGCATCGCCCCCTCGGGCCGCGGTGACGACCCCCACGTCCTGACCACCGTCACGAGCAACGCGCGATGCCCCTGTTCGAGCCATCGCGCGCTCGATTTCAATACTTCGAGATTGACACTGTCCACTAGCGATACCTGAATCGTCGTGAATCGACGACAGGTAGTTTAATGGTCGGTTTCAGCAAGGAGAAACGGGGAATATCGATCAGGCGATCGAAAATGCTGAAGAGTGGCGCCGGCTATTTGCCGATCGCGGCCAGGCAAGCCGGCACTCACCCCAGACGCAGCCGCCCTGCCCTTGACACCGGGCAGCATCGGCTGCGAATGGGGCACACTGCCTGCACCTGCACGCGCCGATCAGTTGTCCGGATGATTCGCCGTGAAGCTCGTAAATGCACTGTAGGCCGGATTCAGCGGAGAACCGTTGAGCATGATGCCGTACGTCTCGTCGCCGCTATCGAGCACGTAGTACATCACGGCCTGGATATTGTGCGTCTTGCGGTTCTGATAGAACTCGCCGAGCTGCGTCGTGATGTAGTTCGCACGATAAGTCTCGGTTTGCTCCGGCCCCGTGTTCCATTCGCTGATGATGAACGGCACGCCATAGCGGGCCTTGCAGTAGATCGGCAGATCGAAGCCCGGACCCGCGCCGTCCGTGCCGATGGAAAACGCATCGCCGTACACCTCGTAGTTGTGCCACGTGGTGATGTCCCAGCGCACGGTCGGATAGCCGCCGCTGCCATCGGGCTGCATGCCGTCCCACAACGCATCCGCGGCGCCGACATCGGCCACGCAAAAGTTGATGGCGCATTGCGCGGACGGCTGCACCGACTTCACGCCGTCGATCATGCCGCGCATCACGCCGCGCATCACCGGCCAGTTCGCGTTGTTGAAGTCGGATGCTTTCGTCCCGGCATAGGTGAAGCTGACCACGGTCGCGTTCTGTCTCGTCAGCTCGTTGCCGCATTCGTAGAGGGTCACGCCATACGGCTTCAGTGCGCTGGCGATCGTCCGGGCCACCGTGTAGCCCTGGCTATAAGCCGCCGACTCGCCATTCAGCAGATTGTTGTTGGCGTCGTACACCCCCTGATTGATCATCACGAGCAACGTGATGCCGGCCGACTGAAAAGCCTGCGCGAGATTGACCACCGCATTCAACTGGGTCAGATCGCTGCTGCAGCCGACGCGATAGCTGGTGCAGCCCATGCCCTTCAGAATCGACACCAGTTGTTGCGGCGTGTAGGCGTAGTCGGGGTGACCGTTCATGCCATAGAACATGCCGGGGGACTGCGTGACCGCGAGGCGCGGATCGCTGCAAGCCAGCCATTGGGCGGCGACGTCCGCATTGACGTAGTACTGGCCGCCGGTTCCGCAATGCCAAACCTTGCCGCCGTACCACAGGACGAGCGACACGTTGTACGTGTTGCCGACCGGCGAGCCGTTCCGGTAGATAGAACCGTTGACGAGCGTCCAGATCGCGCCCGCCTTGTCGATGATGTACGGCGACGCCGGCAGCGTGGTGCCGTCGGCCGAGGTGCCGCCAAGGCGCGGATCGTTGCAGGCCACCCAGTTCGAGCCAGTCCATTGGTAGAACTGACCACCGGTTCCCTCGTGATAGATACTGCTGCCATACCACAGGACGAGCGTGACGTTATAGGTGTCCTGAGCTTTCTCGCCGTTGCGATAGACCGATCCCTGCGACAGCGTCCAGACGGCGCCGGTGTTGTCCGTGATCGACGTGGCGGGCGGAATGGATATGCTGCTCGCGGCGTCCGCGTTCGCGCGTGTCGCCGGATTAGCCGCGGTGCCGGGAGAACTGGAAGAACCCGATGAGCCAGGAGAAGCCGAGGCATCCGAAGTCTTGCCGTTACCGTCTCCGGATGCGCCGCCACCGCCACATGCGCTCAAAAGATAGCTTGCACTGAGTGCCGTCAGGCCGCCGATAAATTGACGTCGTTTTACCATGTGGAGTAATGTCCAAGGTCGGGAAAAATCCCGATAAAAAGGCTGAAATGTATTTGCTGAGATTCGGACCGACAGTGCAAAAAGGCTTGAGGAAATAACTCGTCAACCCTTGAAAGCGCGCTGTCCTGAAGTGCTGGGAACGCACATCTCTGATGTCCGATTGGACCGGGGCTCGCGAAAACCGCTTTTCGCGATGGTCCAGATTGACAGGTGCTGGTGCGCAAGTGCTCGCGACTACAAACTCGCGAAAACTTTACCGATTACAAAGTAAAAGTGTCATTTTACGGAAAAATATTCCCATAAACGCTGCAACCGGCGTAAATCGTACCCCGAACATGCCGAGCAGCCTAGAAAAAACGACAGTTGCATCCCAAAAAGGTTATATCTTGCTCAGAATGAAAGAGCTCGCAAAGATTCGTACTATCAACAGAGGATCAGAAGTCTGATACGCGCGAAACTTTCGGACTTCGACCCTGTATAGTCGGCGGCGGACAGCGCGGATGCAAATTGAGGATCGGTCTGTTATGGCCTATTCAATGTATTTGTGTGGCGGATGGGTAGGTGCGGCAGCGAAATTCGTAATCGAATTGAATTGAAATGAGTGAAAGAAATTCGCTGCCGGTGGAAGAGGTCATTCATAGAATAGCTCTCGCATGGCCTGCGATGTTCTCTCGGCTTCCTGTCAGGTGCTCGCACTGGTTCGGGCCGCCGTCCGCCTCGATGACACCCTGAAAATTGCACCTATGACACATCGGCGAAGCACCGGGACAAGCCATAAGTCGTCCGCGGAATGACGCGCCCTTATACCGTCTATCACCACGCCATCGTGGCCGGTCTTGTCATGCTTTAAAACGAACTTTCGCAACAACGGTCGCAGGCGCCTGAGCGCTCTCGCAAGCGAGCCGAATTTCGTCCGGCCACACGAGCTCCCAGCTAGTCAGTTGTGCAATGTCGTGAAATGCCGTCATAAGGACGATCGGGAAAGCAGTAAAGAATGGCGACATTGCCATGACGGAATTCGGTTAATGTGGTCGGCGCGTCTCGGCAACGCGCTGACGGAAATTCCAGCACTCAATGCCAGATATGCGCGGCACATACTCCGCCATTTAACAATCCCTATTGTCCAGCACGATTCAGTGCCTCAATTCTTCGATAAAATCCCACTGCGGAAATCAGGTGCGAGATGAAGAATTCAAGCGAATAGAACGTGATGGACGCAGTGAATATCGCGAACTATTCCACTCGCACCGGCCAATAAAATCATGCAGCATCGAAAATTTGCCTTTCTCACCCCATGTCTGCGCTCGCGTCTGATTCAGATCGCGATGTTGTATGCGATACCCGCCATTACCCATGCCGATTGCATAGACGATGCGGCATCGTTTCAACACGTCAACGTGGGTCTCATGCGTGCCATTGCCCAGGTCGAATCGGGTACGCAAACCCACGTCATTAACCGCAACAGCGATGGAACGTTCGATATCGGACTCATGCAGATCAACAGCTCGTGGCTGCCGCGGCTCGCTCGCGAGGGCATTTCGGAGCAGAGCCTGTTCGATCCGTGTACGAATGCGTATGTGGGCGCATGGATACTCGCGGAGAATATCCGGCAGTACGGCCCGACGTGGAGCGCGATTGGCGCCTATAACGCATCGTCGCCCGAGAAGCGGCTCGCCTATGCCCGCAAGGTGTACGCCACCGCGCAATCCATCGCCAGCTCGCCGGACTCGCCCATGCCCATTCTTCCGCCGTCCTATGTTCCGCCCGAAACCTATAACCCTTTCGCGCCCCTGGAGGTCAACCAGGTCAAGATGAGCGCGCCGCGAGGTGTGCAAGCCGCACCGGCTCCGGCAACGGCGGCGTCTGCCGTTGCGCCGGCTACGCCCGGCTCCTATAACTTCGGCTGGACCATAACCGGAGCGGATGCGGCGAAACCCGTGCAGGTTTTCGACGACGGAACCAAGGTCTACGTCCAGTTCGGCGACCTGAAACACGTGCCGGCCATCTTCGCGGATACGCCACGCGGACGTGTCGTGCTGCGCTGGGAAGCGCAACCGCCCTACGCGATCATTTCGTCGCCGGAGCGCAAGCTGATCTTCCAGATCGGCTCAGCCGAAGCTATTGCACAACGGACAGCCGTTGGCGCAGCAACTGGAACGGCGACTGCGCAGGCGCAGGCCATGGCGGCATCGGCAGCCGGCGTGGTTGCTGCTTCGAAGACCGCTGCGGCGCGCGGGGCAGCCGGGGCGTCGACGGATGCACTCTGGTACATCACCACGTCGTCAACGGCCAAGACAGCCCCAATACCTGCCGCGACTTTGCCTGCGCCGCAGGCCACCATGGGGACGCCCCAGGCTTTGCCGATGAGCGCACAGCAAACGGCGCCGCAAGCAGCACAAAGGACGGACGCCAGCCATATGCCGGCATCCAAGCCACAAGTAACCGCTCCCGGGACCAGCGCCCTGTGGTATGTCACAAAGTGACCTTCCGCAGCGCGGAAACGCGGATGTGCTGCGGTGCCATCGGCCTAACGGCGTTCGCGTGACCCGGGTTACAGGAGCAACTCCACTGGCGCACATCAAGCAGCACCAGCAGCACGTCGAGCAGCAAACTGGCGTGCGCCTGAATCTGAGCCAAGCTGCGGCTGATCTGCTGCGCCGCAGGCGGGAGATGGCAAACGTCGCTGAATGGTTCCATGCGCGATTGGCGTTAGCCGAGCGGTAACGTAATGGGGAAAATCACGTCGATTCGGTTTATATCCCGTGTTGCGTTTCGCGCTGGCCTGGATGCCGGAAGTATCAGGGTACTATGAACAGAAGCGAGATATTATCAATGCTCGCGTAAACCCAACGCATTCAATGGACGAACTGGACCAATTGTGGGGGCGAATCGAGCGCGGCGAGGCACCGGCCACGCTGATAACGCCTATCACTAAAGTCATCCGTAGTCGATTGAACGAACATCAAGACGCACTTGGCATTGGGGAAAAATTTACCTCGGCGAAGCAATCGCAAATCTAGCGCAAAGTCGGCTCTCTGACCGCACCGACTATTGGCTGCGATTCTCATTACGAAATATCTGAAAAGCAGACGTTCCGGCAGCTGAACGTGATGAAAGCTGTACGGCCCACAACGAAGCGATCGATGGCTTTACTTACGAAATCCTCGTTGCGAAATTGGATCGCGTCGCCTAACAAAAGGGGAGAGGCGCGAAGTGGATCGCGTGACGCGAGGCGGGTTAGCCCGCTATCGCGAGATAGGTGTAGAGCGCGACGTCCTCAGACGCCGCGCACTGCTTGGGCCACTTGTTAGCGGATAGGCGAGGAACGCCAGTGCTGGCAAACAAACTCGACCCGGCCGAACCGGATACGAGTATATGCCGTCACGAAGACGTCCTTCAGGATGTTGGACGGAATCATTCCGATCCTCCCTAAAAGGAAGTCAGGACAATTGTCGTCACAGCACGCCATCTATTGATACAATAGCGTCTCGCATAGCCGTGCGGCATCCGGTGTGTCCTTATCACCCTTGCCGAAAACCTGTGCGCCAACACAGGTGCTGCTTTCAGAAAGCCCAAGTTCGCCTCGCCAAAGGTGAACTTGGGCTTTTTGTTTTGTGCTTTCGCACACCCAATTCCTAACAGTTCACGTACTGTACCCGACCCCACTGCCACCCGTCAATCAGTCGGTCATAGAATTAGTCATGAACAAGTGACTGAATTTGTGATTTCGATTCATGACATGCTCATGTATAATTCAGTGAACCCTATGGAGGAGCCTGTGAACGAGCCTATTGAACTCAAGAAAAACAAAGAGCGAAGCCCTAACTTCCCGTTCATCCCCGTGGAGGTTGCCCTCCAGAGAGCGCAAATGTTCTATTCGCATGAGCGACGTGGTGCTGCCCCCCCGGTGTCAGCGGCGCGGCACTGGGGATACTCGGAGACTAGTAGTGCGTTCAAGCAAACTCTCGGGGCACTCAAAAGCTATGGATTACTTGTAGACGACGGGGGGCGAATGCGCCTGACAGAGTCAGCCTTGAGAATTTTGCTCGATTCAAGGCCCGACTCAATCGAGCGAGATAGCCTTATCCGACAAGCGGCGCTGAACCCGCCGATAGCAAGCGAAATTTTTCAGCGGTGGCCAACTGGGCTCCCGTCGGAACATACACTCGCTCACTTCTTGATGTTTGACCGCGGATTTCAAGAAGACGCTGCGACGCGCGTCGTAAAAATTTTGCGGTTGAATGATCATTTTGCGAAAATTTCGCGGAATGAATTCGACGATGATATGCCAGCAGCAACCGCGGCTGTTGGTACGGTTGTCCCAAGCATGTCAGAGCAAGCCAGTGCAATGATGGAGCGAATGGAGGCTTACCAGGCACTCACGAATCCAAACCAGTCACTCGTGAACCCACACCAGCATCACCACGTATTGGTTGACCCCCATCGCGGTGTAAACACTACGCTAGCGTTGACGACGCACGATTTCCCTGCGCAACCGGCCGTCTCTGCTTCGCAACAAACGTCCTCGACGCGAAGCGAAAAGATCATTGATCCTGACGGCATGGACGTGACCTTATCCTTCGGCGGAGAGCCTACTCAAGAGACGTATGAGTTTCTAGCAGACTACGTCCAACTCCGGATAAAGCAGTTCCAGCGCAAGACCTTGCGAACTAATTCATCGACGTCCCCGGCTACCGAGAGCGATACGTAGTAGAGAGGCCGACTGCTTGATCGATTTCTTGCCAATGCGGCCACAGACTCCATCAGAAAGACTGGTGGAGTTTTTTTGATTCAAAGTGGGGGAAATGTGGGTAAAGCAGAGGTGGTAATGAAAAAGCCCCTGAAATCAGGGGCTTAAATTCATTCCTGGCGGAGAGAGGGGGATTCGAACCCCCGATAGGCTATTAACCTATACACGCTTTCCAGGCGTGCGACTTAAACCACTCATCCATCTCTCCGGCGGGGAGCCGAATTATAGCAAACTTCGCGCCTTCCGCTACACCCCCGCCCCACGTCCTCGCAAACCGCCTAAGGATGGCGAATATAGTCCACTAGCGCGATCGTATAAGCATCCGCTTTGCGATCGATCAGACTCACCCCGATCGCCACCAGAAACCCCGCCGGCACGCCGAACACACCTGAGCTGATCGGCTCGATGCCGAACCAGCGCGCACCCGTGAAGCCCGTCATCTGCGTGAAGAACGGGTAGGTCGAGACGATGTAGTAGATGCACACGACGAGCCCCGCCACCATGCCCGCCACCGCGCCGAGCCGCGTCGTGCGTTTCCAGAACACGCCGAGCACGAGCACCGGGAACAGGCTCGACGCCGCCAGCGAAAACGCCGCGCCGACGAGGAACAGGATGTTCCCCGTATTCAACGACGCCACGTACGACGCAAACAGCGCCACCCCGAGCAGCAGAATCTTCGAGATCGTCACGCGCCGCTGGCTCGACGCATTCGGATCGACCATGTGGTAGTACACGTCGTGCGACAGCGCGTTCGCGATCGTCAGCAGCAAACCGTCGGCGGTCGACAGCGCCGCCGCCAGCGCCCCCGCCGCGATCAAGCCCGACATCACATACGGCAACCCCGCGATCTCGGGCGCCGCCAGCACGACCATGTCCGGCTGCATCTGAATCTCGCTCCAGCGCACGATGCCGTCGCCGTTCGTATCGGCGAGGCTGATCAGGCTCGGCTCGACCTTGCGCCATTGCGTAAGCCATTGCGGCAGATCGGCAAAGTGATGGCCGATGAGACTGGTCAGAATCTCGTACTTGATCAGCACGGCCAGCACCGGCACGGTCAGATAGAACAGCGCCACAAAAAAGAGCGTCCAGCCGACCGAGCGGCGCGCCGACGCAACCGACGTCGTCGTGTTGTAGCGCGTGAGAATATGCGGCAGGCTCGCCGTGCCGAGCGACAGACACAGCAGCAGCGACAGAAAATTACGCGCATGCGTGCTGCGGTCTTCGTCGCCGACAGCGGGAAACGGTTCGTGCATCGGCACCGGCGCGGCCGCACGCATCAGCATGTCGTCGCGCTGCTGGGTCCAGACGATCTGCGCAGCCGCCGCATCGCGCGGAAACTGTTCGAGCGCGCGCTCGCGCTCCTTGATCTCGCGCAGCGGACCATTGTGGCGGCGGAGATCCGCGACTTCCTGCGTGAGCCGCTGCTTCTCGTCGACGAACGATTGCGGCAGCATATCGAGCCGCAGTTGCATCAGCGCGGCGCGGCGTCGATAGTCGTCGCGCACGCGCTGTTCGAGCGGCGCGTCGCGCACCTGTTTCTCGAGCCCTTCCATGCGCTCCATCAAGCGTCCGTAGCTGACTTGCGGCACCCAGCCGAGGCCGTCCTTGTGCGCGATCATCGATACCGGGATCAGGATCGCCGCGATCAGGATGATGTACTGCGCGACCTGGGTCCACGTGACCGCGCGCATACCGCCGAGAAACGAGCACACGAGAATGCCCGCGAGTCCGCAGAAAATGCCGACCGCGAAATCGACGCCGATAAAGCGCGTCGCGATCAAACCCACGCCCTGAATCTGCGCGACCAGATAAACGAACGAGCACAGGATCGCGGCGAGCGCCGCGAGGCCGCGCACCGCGTTGCTCGAAAAACGTGTGCCGAGAAAATCGGGAATCGTGTAGCGCGCGAGCTTGCGCACATACGGCGCGAGCAGGAACGCGACGAGGCAGTAGCCGCCGGTCCAGCCCATCAGATACGCGAGGCCGTCGTAGCCGGTCGCGTAGATCGAGCCGGCGAGGCCGATGAACGACGCGGCCGAGAGCCAGTCGGCCGCGGTCGCCATGCCGTTGAACGCCGACGGCACGCGCCGCCCCGCCACGTAGTATTCGACCAGATCGGACGTGCGCGACAGCACGCCGATCACCGCATACACCGCGATCGGCACGAACAGGAACACATAGCCGATCCACACGCCGGGCCCCGTGCGGCGCTCGATGCGCCACATCACGTAGACGAACAGCAGGAAGCCGAGCGTATAGAACGCGTACGAGCGGATCAGTCGATGCGTGAGATTCATTGGCTCAGCGTCCGCGCGCGGCCGGCGCGCTCGCGCCCGCCGTGGTGTTTGCGGCGGAATCTGCGGCGGCCCGCTGCGTCGCGTCCGCTTCGAACGCGCGCTGCAACTGGCGATCGGCGCGCTGCATCAGCACGATGTACACGACGATCAGCGCAAGGTAGATCAGGATCGCGCCCTGCGCGCCGAAATAGAACGGCAGCCTGAAGCCCTCGACGCGCACCTGTTCGAGCGCGGGCGCGAGCAGCGGCACGACGAACGACACGATGAAGCCGAGCGTCATCAGCGCGGCGATCAGCGCGAGATTGAAACGCCAGTACTTGCGATGCGCAAGCGCCATCGCCGCCGAGACCGGTGGCGGTTCGGGCGCGGGGTTCAGCGTGGCGTGAGAGGGACGGTGCGGCGCGGCCATGCGCCTATGTATCAAAAAGGTATCGGCGAGGCAATCGGGATTGTCCGCGCGAGGATGCCGGTCAAGCGGGTTGGTTCGCTCCGGCTCGCTTGACCCCGGCTATTCGAATCAGCAGCGAACGGGGCCGCGCATCGCATGCGCAAGCGGATCGACCGGCAAACCGACAATCCGCCCGCCGCTCGCTTGCGCGGCCCCGCTCATGACATCCTCAACGCCGCGTCAAAGCGACTCGCCGAGCTGATCGAGAATCGCCGGATTCTCGAGCGTCGACACGTCCTGCGTAATCGCCTCGCCCTTCGCGAGCGAGCGCAGCAGACGGCGCATGATCTTGCCCGAGCGCGTCTTCGGCAGGTTCTCGCCGAAGCGGATGTCCTTCGGTTTCGCGATCGGACCGATCTCCTTGCCGACCCAGTTGCGCAGTTCGTTGGCGAGCTTCGTGGCCTCTTCGCCTTGCGGACGCGCGCCCTTCAGCACGACGAACGCGCACACCGCTTCGCCGGTCGTCGCATCGGGACGCCCCACCACGGCAGCCTCGGCGACGAGCGGATTCGACACGAGCGCCGACTCGATCTCCATCGTGCCGAGCCGGTGGCCCGACACGTTCAGCACGTCGTCGATGCGGCCCATGATCGTGAAGTAGCCGGTTTCCTTGTCGCGCACCGCGCCGTCGCCGGCGAGGTAGAGCTTGCCGCCGAGTTCCTCGGGGAAATAGCTCTTCTTGTAGCGGTCCGGGTCGCCCCACACGTTGCGCAGCATCGAGGGCCACGGACGCTTCACGACCAGAATGCCGCCCTGCCCGTTCGGCACGTCCTGGCCGGTTTCGTCGACGACCGCCGCCATGATGCCCGGCAGCGGCAGCGTGCACGAACCCGGCACGAGCGGCGTCGCGCCCGGCAGCGGCGTAATCATGTGGCCGCCGGTCTCGGTCTGCCACCACGTATCGACGATCGGGCAGCGGCCACCGCCGACGTTCTCGTAGTACCACACCCACGCTTCCGGATTGATCGGCTCGCCGACCGTGCCGATGATGCGCAAGGTCGACAGGTCGTAGCTCTTCGGATGCACTTTCGCATCGGCCTCGGAGAACTTGATGAGCGAACGGATCGCGGTCGGCGCCGTATAGAACAGCGTGACCTTGTGCTTCGCGATCATCTGCCAGAAACGACCGGCGTCCGGATACGTCGGCACGCCTTCGAACACGACCTGGGTGCCGCCGAGCGTGAGCGGTCCGTACGTGATGTAGCTATGGCCCGTGATCCAGCCGATGTCGGCGGTACACCAGAACACGTCGGACGGCTTCCAGTCGAAGGTCCACTTCAGCGTCTGCGCGGCCCACAGCAGATAGCCGCCGGTGCTGTGCTGCACGCCCTTCGGCTTGCCGGTCGAGCCCGACGTATAGAGGATGAAAAGCGGATGCTCGGCGTCGACCCACTCGGGCGCGCACTGATCCGACTCGGCCTGCGCGAGTTCGTGCATCCACAGGTCACGCCCTTCGTTCCACGCGACCTTGCCGCCGGTGCGCCTGTACACGATCACGCTCGTGACCTTCTCGCAGCCGCCGAGCGCGAGCGCTTCGTCGGCGATGTTCTTGAGCGGCAAGGCCTTGCCGCCGCGCATCTGTTCGTCGGACGTGATGAGCGCGACGGCGCCGACATCGACGAGCCGTTCGTTGAGCGACTTCGACGAGAAGCCGCCGAACACCACCGAGTGCGTCGCGCCAATGCGCGCGCAGGCCTGCATCGCGACGATGCCCTCGATCGACATCGGCATATAGATGACGACCGGATCGCCTTTCTTCACGCCGCGTTTTTTCAGCGCATTCGCAAAGCGCGATACGCGTTGCAGCAGGTCCCGATAGGTGACGTTGGTGACGGCGCCGTCGTCGGCCTCGAACACGATCGCGACGCGCTCGCCATGGCCAGCCTCGACGTGACGGTCGAGGCTGTTGTACGACGCGTTCAGCTGGCCGTCTTCGAACCACGCGTAGAACGGTGCCTTCGATTCGTCGAGCACCTTCGTGAACGGCTTGTGCCAGCTCAGCGTCTCCTTCGCGAGACGCCCCCAGAAGCCTTCGTAATCGCGCTCCGCTTCGGCGGCGAGCGCCCGGTACGCATCCATGCCGGAGATCGTGGCGCCCTTCGCCGTTTCGGCTGAGGGCGGAAAAACGCGGCTTTCCTGAAGAACCGATTCAATCGCAGACATCGACAGCCCCTTGGTGAAAATAAACGTAAAACCCTGACCGGCGCGCGGATGCGCCCTATCCTGTTGAAGCCGCAACGAACGACCGTGTGCTGCGTTGCCATGCCGCATTGCCATGCTGCGATGCCATGCCGCGATGCCGTCACGCGTACCCGTGCGGCAACGCAGCATTCATGCGCGCCATGCAGGCCGGCCGTTGCGCCTGAACGCTGATGTTCAAACATAAGCGCTGCAACTTACCGGCCACTTACGCGCGCGGCTTCGGCACACAGGCGAAAACCCTTAGACGCCGGACGCGGCATGCTGCGTTAGCGCATCGAGTGCGGTATGCGACGAGCACGCGGCATACCGCGGCCCCGCAGGCATGCAACGCTTTGGCCGGGCACCCGCCACGCCGCCGCAGCGCCCCGCCGCAGTTGCTCGTGGTTGCCCGTCCTTCCCTTTACGCTCGCTCGCACGGTCTCTTACAATGCTAACTGAACTAGCCGCCCGGATTCCAGCTTGAATCGCTACGCCCTGCTTCTCATTACCTCGATGCTGCTCGTCGGCAGCAATGTCGGTATCGGCAAATCGATCGTCGCCTTCGTCCCTGTTCCCCTGTTCGCGCTGCTGCGTTTCGTCATCGCAATGGCCGTGCTGGGGCCGCTGCTGCGCGTCGCCAAACTGCGCCGCGTCAAGCGCGATGAATGGATCAACCTGTTTTTGCAGGCACTGTTCGGCACCTTCGGGTTTACGCTGTTGATGCTCAACGGCGTCGCGCGCACGAGCGCGGTCGCGGCCGGGGTCATCACGAGCACGATTCCGGCGGTCGTCGCGCTGCTGTCGTGGCTGATTCTCAAGGAGCGGCCCAATGGCCGCGCGCTCGCGTCGATCGCGCTGGCGATCGCCGGCGTCGTCGTGATCAATCTCGCGCACGCCGACAAGGGCGCGGGCAGCCCGGGTTCGTTCGCGGGCAACCTGATGGTGCTCGGCGCGGTGTGCTGCGAATCGGTCTATATCATCCTGTCGCGCCGTCTCACGCAAACGCTCGCGCCGCTCGACATCTGCGCCTACACCCACCTGTTCGGCCTGCTGCTGATGCTGCCGCTCGGCATCGGCACGTTCGCGCATTTCGACTATCGCGCGGTGCCGGCGAGCATCTGGATGCTGGTGCTGTGGTACGGGCTGTCGGCCAGCATCTTCTCGTTCTGGCTCTGGATGAAAGGCATCCGCCACGTGCCCGGCAGTCTCGCGGGCGTCTTCAGCGCGGTGCTGCCGGTGGCGGCGGCGCTCTACGGCATCGTGTTTCTCGGCGAGCGGCCCACGCTCGCGCACGGCATCGCGCTCGCCTGCGTGATCACCGGCATCGGGCTCGCGAGCCTCAAGGCGAAGCGCGTGCCGCCGGTCGCCTCGTAGCGCCGCCCGCCCGGCGGCCCCGGCGCCGCTCA
>NZ_JAAGPS010000042.1:0-51626 GCF_017105025.1 Paraburkholderia sp. Ac-20336
CTTTGGTGAGGTTTTCCTGCACGCGGTTAAAGACCGTCCAGAGGTCGTCGCGGCGATCCTCGAAGCGACGCGGAGCGAGCAACTGGTTTTCGGTGATGGGGGCCGGTGCCTCTGCGTCGGTCGGGTCGTAGCGCAGGGCGAGCGCGGAGCGGGCAAACGCCTGCTGTTCGTCGCGATCGAGCGTCACGTCGCGCATGGCGTCCTTCTGCTCGCGGATCAGGTCGAAGCCGTCGAGCACATCGAATGCGCCGTTGATGACGTTCTGCACGATGTTGCCCTTGTGCGGCACGCGGATATCGACAACGTTCTCGCCCGCGACCATGCCGTTCTGGCAGACGAAGCGCAGCACGCCCGCGAGCATCTGGTAGCTGCTGGTGCCGTCGTGCGAGTTCAGGAGGACGATGTCGTTGGCTTCGTCGCCGTTGATCTGGTCGGCGTGGCGAAGGCGAAGCATGTGCTTCGTGTATTCGCGTCTGCCCTGATCGCGCACGCGGGTCTGACAGATCATGAACGGCTGGAAACCTTCGTTGCGCAGGCCGCGCAGTACGTCGATGGTGGGAATGTAGGTGTAGCGTTCCGAGCGGCTTGCGTGCTTGCCGTCCGCGAAGATGGACGGCGCGACGCGCAGAATCTGGTCGTCCGACAGGGGCGAGTCGGCCCGAAGCATCGGTGAACCGTAACGGAAAGAGGAAGTGAGTTGCATGACTATCTCCACAGCTAGAGGGTTGACGTACGGGCTGTGGGATGGCCCTGGTGCTTACGCGGGAAACCTTCCCGGTGGAACTCGGGGTTGGCTTCTGCTTTTGCCTGACACCCTGTTTCCTGCCCGTGCGACCCAGGGAGCCGGGGGCGGGGCGGTGTCAAGGAAAGAGGCGAGGGATGGTGCGGGCAACACGGTTCTTCGCCCCCGCCCTCGGCTACGGTCGCGGGACAGGGCAGGAAACGGGGCGGCAGGCAGATGCCAAGGTGCGAGTTCGACGGAAGGAATGGCGAACGCGTTTTCTGCAGCGTCAGATTGAGGTCGAGCGCGTAATCGAGTGTGTGCGCGGCCAGACGCCGCAAGCGACCCCGGCGGCGCTGCAAGATGATCCTAGGCAACTGCTTTCGGCCGCAGGCCCTCGGCGGGATCGGAGATGAGACGGTGCGTCAGCGCGAACGGGCGGGAGAGCTTTTTTCGATCCTTCGCCCGGGGCGCAAGCGGGCGCGGGAGTATCCGGCCTTGCAGGCATGGGCGGGTATTACAGGTGAGCCGTTGCGGCAGGTTCTGAAGGCGCTTGACGAGCCGGGATGCGCCGAGGCATACGCGTTTTTCACGTCGCCCAACGATCTGCTGGGTGGCCTGACACCCATCGAAGCGATGCTTGGCAAGATAGGTTCGGAAAGGGATGTCGACGACGATGCTCGACGCTTCTGTCGACATCCCCGAGCGATCGAACGGAAGCGGTCTCTCACGCAGCCTAGGCCTATGCGGCGGTGCTTGCGTCATGAGTGCTGCGTCGTCGGGCGGATTCCGAGGCCGGGACCTGGAACTTGAGCTGCTGGATACGAACAGTGAACCCCTGGTCCGCCTGTTCGCGCATCCGGGTGGGGATTGGGACCCGCCAGAAGAAAAGTACCGGAATCTGCGCGTCGACCCGCCGGCTGGGCACAAGGACGCGTTTGCCGTTCTTTATACCGGCAACACGCTGGCGACAGTCGCGATCGAGTGTCACATCCTTGCGGCGGACGCGGCCGACCGGTACCTATTTGCACCGGAGCCTTCGAAATCAACGCGAAGCGCGATGAAGACGCGAACGGATTGATGCGCCTCCAGTTCAAAATGAACCTCAGTGAAACTCGGATTTCGACGTGGGTTTGCCATCAAGGACGCCGCTAGCCCCGTTGGTCTCCCTGCGAGGATATGGACCGGTGTAGCCAAGCCTCCGGGATATGTCTTCGCCCGTGCGTTGAGTGAGTTCGCGGATGTGTGCTTCCTGTGGGCGAAGCCGATAAGTCGGCCCCGTGACGCTGACGCCGGCCAGCATGTGCCCGACTTCATTCCAGATTGGCGCCGTAATTCCGCTCATGCCTTCGAACATGTTCTCATGCGAGATCGAGATCCCGCGCTCGCGAATACGCTCCAGTTCCACGAGCAGGTCTTCTTCGTCGATGATGGTGTGCGGCGTAAATGCTTCCAGAGGGCTGCGCCTCAGATAGGTCTGGCTCCATTCGACAGGCTGATAGGCAAGCAGCAGCTTGCCTATCGAAGTGGAGTGAAGCGGACGGCGCAGTCCCACCGGAAGGGAGAATCGCACCGGCTTGCGCGTTTCAATGATCTCGATGGTTTCGGCAAGCTCTTCGTCTTCGGCGAGAATGCCGAGCTGCACCGTTTCGCCGATATTCGCGAAGAGCGCCTGCAATGCAGGGCGCGCAGTCGGCAGGAAGCGTTCCTTGGCGGTTATCGCCGCGGCGATCGCGTAGGTCTCCGTGCCGAGACGGTACATGCCCGATACGTTGATGACGTAGCTCGATGCCTCGAGCGAGCGGAGGAGCGTGAGGAGGCTGGTCTTCGGCAGGTGCGTCAGGGCGGCCAGTCTGGCCAGCGTCAAGCCGTTCGTGCTGATCGCCAGTTCGTAAATTACCTGCAGCACCCGGGCGGGCGAGCGTGTCGTCTCGTATTGTTTGCGCGAAGTTATGCCTTCCGCGTCGGACTTGTATCTGTTCATCACCGTGTCTTGGCGGAATCCGGGAATTGCGTTGACCTGTGTTCCGCGCCGGGCGGCGGGCTCCCGTTCACCGCAGCCACCGGCAGGTCATTATAGCGGAAGCAATTTTCCGGAGGCCGGGGCTCGAGTGGGCCTCCGCGCGGCGTCGCGCGGAGGTGCGGGCCGCGTCGGCCGTGATGCGGCGATCAGCCTTGCTGGTCCTGGAAGTAAAGCTGAGCGGGGTTGTCGACGAGGATGCCATGAAGCGTTGCCGGATCCTGCGCCCACTGCGCGAGCCGGTTCAACAGTTGCCCGTCGTCCGGAACGTCCTCTTCGTACGAGACGTGCGGCCAGTCGCTGCCCCACAAAACCCGTTGCGCATTGATGGACACGAGCGCGCGGGCGCGTTCGTCGTCGGGCGAGAAACGCCATGCCGAGAGCTTGACCCACGCCTTGCCTTCAGAGAGCAGATCGTGAAGGCCGCGAAAGCCCGGTGATGTCATCGAACTTCCCTGATACACATGCGCCATGTGATCGAACACGACCGGCACGGGCAGCCGCCGCAACAGGGGGATGAGTGCTTCGATATCCTCAGAATCGATGAAAAGCTGGACATGCCAGCCGAACGGCTGGATTTTCGCGGCGATCTCAGCGATCTCATCCACGCTCGTTCCCCCCGCCACGACGCGCTGGAGCCGCACGCCTCGTGCGCCGCGCGCATGCATGGCGGCGAGCGTATCTTCATCGACGTCCGGCTCGACCACGACCACCGCGCGGGCATGCTCGCCCATTTGCTCTGCCGAGTCCAGCGTGCACGCGTTGTCTTTCGCGAAGAAGCTCGGTTGGACGATCACGTTTCGTTCGATGCCGGTTGCACGCTTCATGCCGAGGTAGTCGCCCAGCGTCGACTCGGGCGGTTGCAGCGAGCGCGTTTCGCGCAACGGGTACTGCCCGAATGGTCCGACGATGTGCATGTGGGTGTCGCACGCACCGGGCGGAACCGCGAAGGACGGCGGTTGGATATCTCGACGGAATCCGAGTGGGTTCGCACGGGGTGGCGTTCGATTGACGGTCATGGTCTTGGGTCGGGAGGGCCGGTTCACACAGGCTCGGTGTTTTCGGAACGGCGGTGGCCGGTGGCCGGGTCGCCAGCTTGTGTTTTCATGCTAGGCATTCCGATATCGGACGTCAATATAAAATTCGGAACAAAACTTGTTGACGGTTCCTGAACTCGTGCGGTTTAATGTTCCGAAATAAGAACGAATATTGATTTTCGGAACAAAATTTGCCGAAACAGGAGACATGACATGGCGGGACAAGTGGTGCGTATCGGCGCTGGGGCAGGCTTTGCCGGAGACCGGATCGATCCGGCGCGCGATCTCGCCGAGCGCGGCAATCTGGACTACCTCATATTCGAGTGCCTGGCGGAGCGCACGCTGGCCTATGGGCATTTGCAGCGGGCGCAGGACTCGGCCCGTGGCTACAACCCGCTGCTGGAGAAGCGGCTGAACGCGGTGCTTCCCGCCTGCATGGCGTACGGCACGACGATCGTCACCAACATGGGGGTCGCGAATCCACGGGCCGCAGCCTACGTCGCGATTGAGGCCGCTCGCAGGATGGGCCTGCGCATTCGCGTGGCCGTGGTCGAGGGCGACGACGTGACTGCCCGCATTTCCGATGCGACGTTCTTGCCCGAGATCGGCAGGACGGTTGGCGAGTCCGGCTTGCGCCTTGTCGGCGCGAACGCGTATCTGGGCGCGGAAGCCATTCTTCCGGCGCTGGACGCGGAACCCCACCTCGTGATCACCGGACGCGTCGCCGATCCCTCGCTCTTTCTCGCGCCGCTGGCGCATCGCTACGGCTGGAAGCTCGACGACTGGGCGACGCTCGGGGCGGGCACGGCCGTGGGCCATCTGCTCGAATGCACCACACAGGTCACGGGCGGCTACTTTGCCGACCCGCCGTATAAAACCGTGCCAAATCTCGCGTACGTGGGTTTTCCGCTTGCCGAGGTCGATGCCGACGGAAGCGCCGTCATTACGAAGCTGGAACGGACCGGTGGATGCGTCACCGACCTGACCGTGAAAGAACAATTGCTTTACGAGGTGCATGACCCGAGCGCGTATCTCACGCCTGACGTGACCGCCGACTTTTCCAACGTCCGCCTCGACGATACCGGCGGCGACCGGGTCGCTGTCAGCGGTGCAACAGGGCGCGCGCGTCCCGACCGGCTGAAGGCGATCGTCGGCTTCGACGGCGGCTTCCTGGCGGAGGCGGAGTTCAGCTATGCCGGCCCTGGCGCGGTGCAGCGCGCGCAGCTCGCAGCGGCAATCGTCGAAGAGCGCATGCGCAACGTTCACGGCTGCGACGAACGCATCCGCCTCGATCTGATCGGCGTGAATGCGCTGCACGCCACCGCCATCCGCCGGCCGGTCGAGACGCAGGACGTGCGTTTGCGGGCGGCGATGCGTACCGGTAGCCGCGACATGGCGCAGACGCTTCTGTCCGAAGTCGAAAGCCTGTGGGTTGCGGGGCCCGCGGGCGGCGGCGGTTACCGGGGCAGTGTCAATGCTTCGGTCACGACACAGGCCGTGTATGTCGGCCGCGATTCTATCGAGACGAAGGTGGAGGTGTTGCAGTCATGAAAAGAACGGTCCCGCTCCGTGAGATTGCGTCGGCCCGTACCGGCGACAAGGGCAATGTGTCCTGTGTCTCGGTCTGGCCTTATGACCCTAAGCATTACGAAGATATCAAGGCTTCCTTGACGGCGGAGCGCATCGCGAAAGCCTGGCCGGATCTATTCCGGGGCCCGGTCGAGCGTTTCGAGATCCCCGCGCTCCAGGGTCTCAATTTCGTGATCCACGATGCGCTGGAGGGCGGCGTGAACGCTTCGCTGAATCTGGATTTTCATGGCAAATCGTTCAGCTTCCTGCTGCTGGAGCTACCAGTCGAAGTGAGCGATCTCTAACTTTGCGGCGGGAACGGACGATTATCCGAATACATAAAATAAATTCAGGAGACAAAAATGCAGAACACGGTTTATGCCGCGACGCGGCTCGACAGATTACCGCTGAGCGCTTTTCACTGGCGCCTGTTTTTTCTGATCGGAACCGGGTTATTTCTCGATGCTTTCGACGTTTATCTGGGCGGTGTCGTCACCGGCACGCTGCTCAAATCCGGCTGGTCGACGCTGGAGTTGAATGCCTGGTTTACGACACTCACCTTCGCCGGCCTGACGGTGGGCGCGTGGTGCGCGGGTGTGCTCGGCGACCGCTTTGGCCGGCGCTTTTCGTATCAGCTCAATCTGCTCATTTTCGGTGGCGCGTCGATTGCTGCGACCTTCGCGCCGAGCATGTACTGGCTCATCGCGCTACGGTTCATCATGGGAATTGGCATGGGGGCCGAGATCGTCGTCTCGTACGGCATGCTCTCTGAGTTCGTGCCGCCCCGCTATCGCGGCCGGCTGCTGGCCGCGCTTTCCCTTTTTGCGAATTCAGCGGTGTTTGTCGCGTCACTGGCCAGCCTGTGGATCATTCCGGCTTTCGGCTGGCGCTACATGTTCGCGGTCACCGGGGTGGCCGCCGGCATCGTCTGGTTGATGCGCAAGAAAATGCCCGAGTCGCCGCGCTGGCTCGTCAGCCAGGGGCGCTTCGACGAAGCGCAGGCGGTGCTGGAGGCGATCGAATCTTCCGTTGCCCGCAAGCATGCTCTGCCCGACTACCTGCGCGAAGATCCCGTGCAGCCCGAGGCCGTGCCGCTCGGCGTGCTCTTCAGGACGCCGGTGGTGTGGCGCACGATTGTCGGCTCACTGATCATGGTGACGATCGGATACAGCATCTACGGGCTGATCAACTGGCTGCCGTCGTTTTTCGTGCACCAGGGTTTCAATATCGTGAAGTCGCTGACCTATAGCACGGTCATGTCGCTCGGCGCGCCGGCCGGCACGATTATCGGCATATTCGTTGCGGACCGGTTGGGCCGGCGCCCGGCGATCATTGGCGCGGCGCTCGCAACGGCCGTCATCGGGCTGGCCTACCAGCACACGACGTCGAGCACGGCGCTGCTGTTCGCCGGTTTTTGTCTCGTTGCGGGAATCTACGTTCTGGTGGCGGTCGGCCAGGGCGCCTACGTGCCGGAGCTGTTCGCAACGCCGTACCGGCTGCGTGGCAGCGGCATTTGCGGCACGGCTGGCCGCGCGGCCAGCGCGCTGTGCCAGTTCTTCGTGCTCTGGCTCTTCACGGTGGGCGGCGTGAACATGGTGGTCGGGTCGGTGGTGGGCATCCAGTTGCTGTTGGCGGTGATGGTCTGGCTACTGAAAATCGAGACGAGCGGATTGCGCCTGGAGGAGACAGTGGGCGATGGCGCGAGCTTCGGGGCACAGGATCAGCAAGGCGCGGTCAATGTCAGTCACTGAGCGCTAAAGAGCGACGGCAGTGCGGATTCGGTGGGGTTCAGAGTATAGATTATTTAGTCATGCGAACTTAAAAGATGGCATGAACCACCGTAGCGGAACAGATCATCGGAGGCAGGGCGTTGCCATGAAAATACGTTACATGATCGGGGCAGTGGCATTGAGTCTTTATGCTTCGAGCGCGTGGAGCCAGTCGTCGGTCACGCTTTACGGGTTGATTGACGAAGCGATCCGGTACGACAACCATCAGACGCCGTCCGGTGGTCACAACATCACGATGGGTACGGGCGGTGCGATTTTGGGGAGCCGCTGGGGATTGCGCGGCGTCGAAGATCTGGGCGCCGGGACGAAGGCCATCTTCACGCTGGAGTCGGGCTTCATTGCGAATACGGGCGCCATGGCGTTTCCCACGCCGAGCGGGCAAACCCGCATATTCGGGCGGCAAGCCTTTGTCGGACTGTCGAAAACGGGCTGGGGCACGCTGACGTTCGGCAGGCAATATCTGCTCGCCTATTTAATGGGTGCGTCGCACGACACATTCGCATTCGCCAACTATGCGGCGACCTGGGGGTTCCAGGCGGCCGGGCTGGTGGGCGGCGCACGGCTCGACAACACCGTGCAGTACAGCTCGGACAACTTTCACGGATTCAGGCTGAACGGGGCTTACACGTTTGGCGGCGTGGCCGGTGACATCCATCGCAATTCGTCGCCGGCGGTGAGTGTCGGCTATGACAACGGCGCGCTCAGCGTGGGCGTCGCGTACCAGATCGTCAACGACATCGGCGGCGAAGTACCGGCGAATAGCGGGTACGGGAACACGTATTTCGGCATTGCCATTCCACAAAGTTCGCAAAAGATTTTCATGGCCGGCGCGACCTGGACGCTCAGCAACGCCGCACTGTACGCGCAATATATTTACAGCCATGTTTATTCGGCGGATTACCGGAACGATTCGATGTCGCTGGGCGCAGCGTACCGGTTCAGCCCGGCATGGGAAATTCGCGATGCGGTCTACGTCGATATCTTGCATCACGCGGCAGGCGAGGGCGCGAGAATTACCACCGGCCCCATTCTGTTCTATCACGTCTCCAAGCGGACGGACCTCTATACCGGATTCAACTACAACCACCTGAGCGGCCAGTGGACGAAGCTGGCGTCGACCAGCGGATTTACCCAGTCTTTTAACGGCTACAACTCGCTGTTTGAAGGCGTGCTTGGGATGATTCACCGATTCTGACCGGATATGCGTGCGTACGCGGCTTCTCGTTCGCGAAGCACAGCATTTCTGTTTTACGCAAGCGCAGCTAGTTTGGAGGAAACGCAATGAACTCGGCAGGAAGGCTGGAAGGCAAGATCGCGCTCGTCACGGGCGCTGGATGCATCGGACCCGGATGGGGCAATGGGCGCGCAATCGCTGTACGGTTTGCCGCCGAGGGCGCGCATGTCGTCGCGATCGATCGCGACCTCGCATCGATGGATGAGACGCTGGAGCTGATCCGGCAGTCGGGAGGGCAGGTCACGCCATACGAGTGCGACGTGACCGACAGCGGGGCGATCGCCCAACTCGTCGCGCAAAGCACGGCGCGCCTGGGCCGCATCGACGTGCTCGTGAACAACGTGGGGGCGCCGGCGCCAGGGGGGCCTGTGCAGCTGAGCGAGGCGCAGTGGGAAAAGCAACTGGAGCTGAACCTGACGACAACCTACCTGATGTGCCGGCACGTGTTGCCGGTGATGGAGCAGCAGGGCGCCGGCGCGATCGTCAATATCGCTTCGACGTCGGGCATTCGCTGGACGGGCGCTGCGCAGGTCGGTTATGCGGCAGCCAAAGCCGGCGTGATCCAGATGACGCGTGTCGTGGCGGTCGAGTACGCGCAAAAAAATATCCGCGTGAACTCGGTGGTGCCAGGGCTGCTGCATACGCCGCTGGTCGACACGACGGTCGCCCGCAACCAGACCGGCGGCGATGTTGAATTGCTGCTGAGCAAGCGTAAGGCACGCATCCCGATGCCATTCATGGGCGATGGCCGGGACACGGCCAACGCCGCGCTGTTTCTCGCGTCGGACGAGGCCCGTTTCATCACGGGCACCGAAATCGTCGTAGACGGCGGCATGAGCGCGCGCTGCGACTGACGCGAAACGGCGCTTGCGCATTTCGCCCCTTTCTGCAACTCAATACGGAGTTTCCATGGCACGCATTCCCTATCCCGATCTCAGCGCCGGTGAAATCGCGCCGCTGGTCGATCGCATCGTCGCCGAGCGCGGCCGGATGCTCAATCTCTATTCCATGCTGCTGCACAGCCCGCCCGTTTGCGAGGGCTGGCTCTCGTTCCTGACCGCGATTCGCCAGCGTTCTTCGCTGCCCGCGCGGGTACGCGAGATGATCATCATGCGTATCGCGGTCATCAACGACGCCGACTACGAATTCCAGCAGCATCGTCCTATTGCGCTGTCCGTTGGCGTGAG
The DNA here is from genome assembly GCF_017105025.1 of Paraburkholderia sp. Ac-20336. Taxonomy (NCBI): domain Bacteria; kingdom Pseudomonadati; phylum Pseudomonadota; class Betaproteobacteria; order Burkholderiales; family Burkholderiaceae; genus Paraburkholderia; species Paraburkholderia sp. Ac-20336. The sequence continues at coordinate 9,559 of NZ_JAAGPS010000042.1, forward strand.
CGAGGAAGAAATCGACGCGTTGCGAATGGGCCGTCTGAACGGATTCGACGACCGCGACCGGGCGGTGCTCGCCTACTGCGACTCGATGACGAAAAACGTGCACGTGCCGGACGACATCTTCGCGGCTGTACGGCGTCACTTTGATGATCGGGAACTTGTCGAAGTGACCGCGACGGTCGGAGCATACAACCTGGTGTCGAGGTTTCTCGAAGCGCTCCATGTGGATCACGACGATTAGCGTGCTCACGCGCATCGATATCGCTTTACGACGAAACTGTCTGGAAGAACATCCATGAATCATTCAAGGAAGGTCATCATTACCTGCGCGGTCACGGGATCCATTCATACGCCCACGATGTCGCAGTATCTGCCCGTTACTGCTGAGCAGATCGCGCAGGCGGCGGTGGACGCTGCCGAAGCGGGCGCATCGATCGTCCACCTTCATGCAAGGAACCCCGCCGACGGGCGGCCGACTCAGGACCCTGAAGCATTCGGTGCGTTTCTGGGCGAGATCCGGCGACGCTCCAACGTGGTCGTCAACATTACGACCGGCGGCAGTCCGCACATGAGCGTGCAGGAGCGCCTGAGGCCAGCGCTGCACTTCGCGCCGGAACTGGCCTCGCTGAACATGGGGTCGATGAATTTCGGGCTGTATCCGATGCTGGACCGATATGCGCAATTCGATCACGCATGGGAGCGCGAGCATCTCGAGAAAAGCCGCGATCTGGTCTTTCGCAACACGTTCGCCGATATCGAAACGGTTCTCACCTCATGCAGTGCGCAGGGTACGCGTTTCGAGTTCGAGTGCTATGACACATCGCACCTCTACAATCTCGCGCATTTCGTCGATCGCGGGCTCGTCAAACCGCCATTCTTCGTGCAGAGCGTTTTCGGGCTGCTTGGCGGGATCGGCTCGCATCCCGAAGACCTTGCGCATATGAAGCGGACGGCCGACCGGCTGTTTGGCGCCGACTACGTATGGTCCATTCTCGGTGCGGGACGCAACCAGATGCGCCTCGCCGCGATCGGCGCGGCTCAGGCATCCTGCGTGCGCGTGGGGCTTGAGGACTCGCTTTGGATCGCCCCCGGCGAACTCGCGAAAAGCAACGCTTCTCAGGTTGAGCAGGTGTGCAAGATTTTGGCAGGGCTTGCGCTCGATGTGGCAACGCCGGACGAAGCGCGGGCGATGCTGGGGCTCAAAGGCTCGGACAACGTTCGGTTCTAGATCGCGGGAGCCGCTCGCACGGCAGGGATCTGGTGCAAATCGCGCGGATGTGAATCGGTTAGTCGTGCAGAACGGCAAGTCACTGATGCATGTGGCACCGGATCGTGGCAAACGTAGCGGAGGGCCGTGTCGGGTTGAGTAGTTTTACGGCAAGCGGGGGCAGGGAGGACAAATCTGGAGGGTGACGGAACAGCAGTTTCAATCGACTGCGCCACCGGCTGGCGTTGTTCTGCATAGCCCGTCGATATAGTCCGCCCACTCCTGCATCACTCTGCGACGACCGTCGTCGAAAGTTGTCCTGTCGTAGGCCTTCTGCACGTCGCCTCGTTTGGCGTGTGCGAGTTGCGCTTCGAGAACATCGATGTCGATGCCGAGCCGCTCCCGGCCAACGGTCCGCAGCATGCCGCGGAACCCATGAGTAGCGTGTTTTCCCTGGAAACCCATCTCGCGCAGGGCCTTGCTTAACGCGTCGCGATGTAAATGCGGAGTCTTCTGACGAGCCGGAGACGGAAACACATAGTGTCCGCGGCCTGTAAGCGACTGCAATTCGCCGAGCAACGCAACCGCTTGCTTGGGTAGAGGCACAATATGGTCGTGGCGCATCTTCATCCGCACGGCCAGAACATGCCATTCGCCCGCTTTCAGGTCAATTTCGTCCCACGGTGCAGATGCGACCACGCCGGGGCGTAAGCCCGTGAGCATGGTCAGTTTCAGTGCGGCCCTGGTAATCGGCGACTTGTAGGTATTGATGGCTTGCACTAGCGAGGCGATCTCGGTGGGTTTCGTAATCGCCGGGATGTGGCCTTTCTCGTGTCGCGGGATGACGCCGCGCAGCGACAACGGAACACCGTCGTCTCGCAGGCTATGGTGGATCGCATACGTCACGATGCCGCCGACGTATTGGCGAGCCTTCGTTGCGAGATTGGGGGCATGCGCCGCTATTGCTTCCAACACCGGTTTGACTTCCGACGTCGCGAGCGTCGAAATGGGCTTGCTGCGTAATGGCGGGATCAGGTATTGCCGAACTACGAACTCCGCTTTGCGGTAAGTCTCGTCGGCCCACTCCTTGCGCTTGAACGCGAGCCAATTCTCCGCGACGAGACCGAACGCTCCTTCAGCGATGCGTTTGCGTGCAGCGGCCTCGGCTCTGCGATGCTCGACCGGATCAGTACCATCACGCACGAGACTACGCGTAATCGCAGCTGACTTGCGCGCGTCGACGAGTGTAACTTCGGGATAGGGACCAAGACTGAGAAAGTTCTCCTTTCCCGTACTCGGGCGACGATAACGGAGCAGCCACGTTTTGCTTCCGTCCGGCCAGATGCGCGGGGCAAGCCCGTTACCGTCCGAGAGCAGGTAAGGGCGTTCGCGCGGTTTGGCGACGCGAAACACTACTTCGGACTTCGGTTCGGCGTGTTTGGGCATCGCTCGGTACCTCGATTCCGTGTATACGCAAGAAAGAGTGTACGCAAAAATCGCCGATGCCACCGGTATATGACGGCTGTCCACGGAAACAAAAAACCCCGTAAGACTTTGATCTTACGGGGTTTCTCGAACTACTGCGGCTTACGCCGGAACAACCGTTGGTGCCCAGGAGAGGACTCGAACCTCCACGGTGTTGCCACCGCTAGGACCTGAACCTAGTGCGTCTACCAATTCCGCCACCTGGGCACGTCTTCAAGCTAGACCGCTATTCTAGCGTGACGATCAAGTTTGTCAATCCCTGCTTCAAACAAACTTTCCTGTCCGCCCGGTCGAATCGCGCAGCGAAGTTGCTTTCGCGACCGATCCCCCCGTCCTGCTCATCCGAGCCGACCGATCGTAAACAGCCTGTCGGACTACCGGGTCTTACACAAAAAAGTAGAGCCGCCCAGAAGGCGGCTCTACTTTTGAATCTGGTGCCCAAGAGAGGACTCGAACCTCCACAGTGTTGCCACCGCTAGGACCTGAACCTAGTGCGTCTACCAATTTCGCCACCTGGGCAGGTGATGAACAGCAAAGAACGCCATTATAGCGACCGATTCAGGTCTGTCAAGCATCGCGCCAAAGTCGATCGAAGCCCGGCGCAAGCTGTCGCGCCATGTCCGGCAGAGGTCGCAGACGCCCCGCTTGGCGCGCGGCACGGGTGTTAGAATGCCTCGCAGTACTGCGTTGGCCTCTGTCGTTCGTTGGCATATCGGCAGGGCCTCGAGCGGGAGCCGGCGCTTCGCCGTCTCCGGTGAGTTTGCAACGCAGTCGCAGTAGAGCACGGCAGGCGCAACAACCGATGCAACGAGAGGCGCTGTGCAGTTGCAGCTTGCAACCGAGCGCATATCGCAAACGTCTAACAGGCCGGGCCCTCACGTCGGCCGACGTCCATGCAACGAGAAAAAATCATCGACAAGCCCTTGAGCAAATTTCCGTATCCGATTCCAAGCCGCGAAGAAATCCTCGGCGTGCTGCGCACGAGTGAAACGCCGCTTGCCGCGAACGACATCGCCGAAGCCTTGTCGATCAAGCGCCAGGAGCGCGAAGGATTTTTCAAGCGTCTCGGCGCGATGGAGCGCGACGGCCAGATCCGGCTCGATCAGCGCAACCTCTATCAACTCACCCATCCGTCGAACTTCGTCGCGGGCCGCGTGCAGGGGCATCGCGACGGCTACGGCTTCCTGATTCGCGACGACGGCCAGGACGACCTGTTCCTGCCCAACGGCGAAATGCAAAAGGTCATGCACAACGACCGCGTGCTCGCGCGCATCGTCGGCTATGACCGGCGCGGGCGCCCGGAAGGGCACATCGTCGAGGTCACGGACCGCGCCAACAAGCGCGTGATCGGGCGTCTGCTCAACGAGAACGGTGCGCTGATCGTCGCGCCCGAAGACAAGCGCATCGGCCACGACATCCTGATCACGCAGAACACCAAGAAGGCCAAGGTCGGCCAGGTCGTGGTGGTCGAGCTGACCGATTTCCCGAGCCGTCATTCGCAGCCGCTCGGCCGCGTGGTCGAAGTGCTCGGCGATATCGACGACCCCGGCATGGAAATCGAAATCGCGGTGCGCAAGTACGGCGTGCCGCACGAGTTCGGCGAGGCCGCGCTCGACGAAGCCGCGCGCCTGCCCGACGAAGTGCGTCCGGCCGACGTTCATCATCGCGTCGATCTGCGTGACGTGCCGCTCGTCACGATCGACGGCGAAGACGCACGCGACTTCGACGACGCGGTCTATTGCGAGCCGGTCAAGGTCGGCCGTGGCGACGGTTTCCGCCTGATCGTCGCGATCGCTGACGTGTCGCACTACGTGCATCCGAAGAGCGGGCTCGACACCGACGCGATCGAGCGCAGCACCTCGGTGTATTTCCCGCGCCGCGTGATTCCGATGCTGCCGGAGAAGCTGTCGAACGGGCTGTGCTCGCTCAATCCGCAAGTGGACCGCTGCGTGCTCGTGTGCGACATGATCGTCACCGCGCGCGGCGACGTGAAGGCCTACCAGTTCTATCCCGGCGTGATGCATTCGGCCGCGCGGCTCACTTATACGGAAGTCGCCGCGGTGCTGAAGAACACCAAGGGCCCCGAGGCGACGCGCCGCGCTACGCTGCTGCCGCAATTGCAGAATCTGTACGGCGTGTACAAGGCGTTGTTCGCGGCGCGCCAGAAACGCGGCGCGATCGACTTCGATACGACCGAGACGTACATCGTCTGCAATGCGCAGGGCAAGATCGAGCAGATCGTGCCGCGCACGCGCAACGACGCGCATAAGCTGATCGAGGAATGCATGCTGGCCGCGAACGTGTGCGCGGCCGACTTCCTCAAGCGCAACAAACATCCTGGCCTGTTCCGCGTGCATGCGGGACCGAGCGCGGAAAAGCTCGAGAATCTGCGTACGTTCCTGCGCGGCATGGGCCTGACGCTCGGCGGCGGCGACACGCCGCACGCGAGCGATTACGCGGCGCTGATGGCGCAGATCCGCGACCGGCCCGACGCGCCGATGCTGCAGACGATGCTGCTGCGCTCGATGCAGCAGGCGGTCTACAGCCCCGACAACATCGGCCACTTCGGTCTCGCGTACGAGGCCTATGCGCACTTCACGAGCCCGATTCGCCGTTACCCGGACCTGCTCACGCATCGCGCGATCTACGCGATTCTGCAGGGCCGTAAGTATCAGCCCGAGCCGCCGCACGGCGTCGAACTCAATACCGCGCTCTCGCCGCGTGCCCGCGCGATGCAGCAGGCCGACGAGGAAAAGCGCGGCACCCGCGCGCGGGCGAACAACGTCGCGATCTGGGAGGAACTCGGTCTGCACTGCTCGGCGAACGAGCGTCGCGCGGACGAAGCATCGCGCGACGTCGAAGCCTGGCTCAAGTGCTATTTCATGCGCGACAAGCTCGGCGAAGAGTATGGCGGCATGGTCAACGGCGTGACGTCGTTCGGCATCTTCGTGCAGCTCGATTCGCTGTTTATCGAAGGTCTCGTGCATGTGACCGAACTCGGTTCGGACTACTTCCAGTACGACGAGATCAAGAACGAGCTGCGTGGCGAGCGTACCGGTATTCGTTATCGCCTGTCGGATCGCGTGCGTGTGCAGGTGAGCCGCGTCGATCTCGACGCGCGCAAGATCGACTTCCGCCTCGTGCGCGACACGCCGATCAAGCCGCCCGCGTCGCGCGGCGCATCGGCCGACCGCAGCGAAGGCGGCGGGCCGCGCGTACGTGCATTGCCGGCAGAGGACAACGGCGTGCCGGTGCCGGGTCCGCGGCGCAAGAAGGCCGCGCCGGCGCAGAGCGCGGCGATCAAGGAAGCGCGCGCGGCGCGCGGCGCGGCGAAGAAGCGTAGCGCCGCGACGAAGGCGACGTCGAAGCAGGCACGCAAGAAGCGCTGAGGTCGTCGCAGTGTCCGGGCCGCGCGCAGCGGGCACGTGAAGCGTGCCGGTTGCGCGCGGTCTGCATTTGGGCGGGCAGCGGTTTGGGCGGCTGAAGTGCGAGGCGCAACAACGCCGTACGCGCGGTGGCGCGCGTGCACACTACGCAGTACGACCTCGGCACGACACAGGTTTTTATCTTCATCACAGCGGCGCGTTTGACGCGCGCCCAATCAAAGGTTGTTCAGTCATGGCACGTCTCAAGGTTTTATACGGTTTCCACGCAGTGACCGCGCGTATCCGGCACGATGCGTCGACGGTCGAAGATGTCTATTACGACGCGACGCGCAAGGACCGTCGTATGACCGAGTTCCTGCATGCCGCGAAGGAAGCGGGTGTGCGCCTGATTGCCGCCGACGAAACGCGGCTGTGGGGGCTCGCGCATACCGAGCGCCACCAGGGCGTGGTCGCGCGCGCCGGCGATCTGCCGCTCGCGCAGAACCTTGCCGAACTGCTCGACGGCATCACCGGTTCGCCGCTGATCCTCGTGCTCGACGGCGTGACTGATCCGCACAATCTCGGCGCGTGCCTGCGTGTCGCCGACGCGGCCGGCGCGCATGCAGTGATCGCACCGCGCGATCGCGCGGTGGGCCTGAACGCCACCGCGGCGAAGGTCGCGAGCGGCGCGGCCGATACCGTGCCGTACATCACCGTGACGAATCTGGCGCGCGCGCTGCGCGAACTGAAGGATGCGGGCGTGTGGGTGGTCGGTACGGCCGGCGAGGCAGAGAAGAGCGTCTACGAAACCGGACTCGACGGTCCGGTCGCGCTCGTGATGGGCGCCGAAGGCGAGGGCATGCGGCGTCTGACGCGCGAAACGTGTGACGTGATCATGCACATTCCGATGGCGGGGACGGTGGAGAGTCTGAATGTTTCGGTTGCCTCGGGGGTGTGTCTGTTCGAGGCGGTGCGGCAGAGAGCGGTGAAGAAGTAATTCCTGTTGGTCAATGGCTTCCGCCCGGAGCGCACTGGTGTTCCGGGCGGGTTGCTCGTGATGTAGCGAGAGATTCTGTTGATTGATGTGGGTAATGACGTATTCTAAATATCCAGATAACCTCGGGGGGCGCTGCTCAGATATTGGATATTAGTTTTCCCTTTTTCTTTCAGGAAGGCGACTGCGTTTCTGAACGGTGGATTATTCATATCCTGTTCTTCTATTATTCGCCACAGATCTTCGCCCTCTGATTTCATTTTCAGAAAATGAGCGTTGAATGGTTCGTCCACGTAGGCTCTGGCTATATAGTGAACGTTTTCGTCGATAAACTCGTAAATGTCGTATTCGTAATAATAATCGTACATTCCATTTTCATCGGAGTCGCTGCTGTCGATGTGGCGTGCTGATATTACTTGCATGGATATGTTATTTGAAAAAATATCTATTGTAAAAGATGATTTTTATTTGATGTAAAATGTTGCGTCATGGTGTAATGCTGCGTTAACGAGAAATTTTTAGATTGTGCTGCGTTATCCGATCCTTGTTACGCAGACTACACCATAGCCATCGGCCCTGCATACGCATCGTAGGCGATAATCCGGCGGCTCAGCTACTCCTTATTATCGCGTCAACTTGCCTGCCAAAGTGGCAGGCAAGTTGACTATTGGCTCAATAGCCACTTTAATTCGTTGAGAAAAGAAGCAGTTGTGTGACCCCAAAGTTTTGGATAAAAGCCATTGTTATAGTTTTTTTCAAAGGCTGAATCAAGATCCACTGGATGTTCATCCATGAATAAATTTATCTCTTTGATCATTTCGTAATGGTAATCTCGTGGGCTATCTCTCTTGTAGCATGAGATGATTTCCGGAATTGTATTTCCCCATAAATCAAAATCCTGATTAAAATATGCTCCAAAGAGTTCATGCATCCGTGGATAGTGATCTGATAGCATGTTTTACCTTTGATCAATGCATGCGACCTGTCTTTCTCGGTTTATTTTGAAAAAGGAGACAATTTTTCACAGTTCCACTCCGCAGGTCGGAATCCTAATCGAGATGCTTACTAAATAGAATCTGGGACTGCGGGTATGGTGTTTTGTCGATCATTTAGTTGATTGCGCCCGGGTCATGCTAGTGTTTCCGGGCGGGTTGGGAGCGATATGATAAGCGACAGGTTACTCGTTCAAAAGCCGATTTAATTCATTCAGAAAAGAAGCGGTTGTATGACCCCACAATGCCGGATCAAATTCCGCGCCATATTTAGTTTCAAATGTAGAATCAAGATCATTCGGGTGTTCGTCCATAAAATAATTTATTTCATTGATTAGTTCGTTATGGCGTTCTTGTGGATTATCTTTTTTATAGCAGGAAACAATTTCCGGGATTGTATTGCCAAACAAATCGAAGTCCTGACCGAAGTAGGCCCGAAAAACAAGGCTCATCTGTGAGTAGTGTTCCGAAGGCATCATTCACCTTTCATTGATGTAGGTAGTAAAAATCTAATATGGCATGCCATTGTAGACCTGGTATTTCAAAACGACGATCACCCTATTCATTGATGTCAGCTTCCCCGTCGATCTTGTTATTCCGTAACCAATTTCCCCCGGAACTGTTTTAACGAGATCGAGCGTCGAATTTCGAACTGCGGTCTTCGCCCAGGTTTGGATTCTTGTCGTATTGGCGCTTATAACTTCCGATATCGCCCATTCGGCTCGTTCCAGACTGGCAAAAGACGATACGACTTGCCGCCTTGGCTCAAGCTGCAGCCTTTCCCGCAACTGTGCCTCCGTTCTTTCAACGTGCTTCAGTATCGTATGCCCGCCAATCGAACTACCCATTTTCGCCTCATGCGCATGCAGATTAATACGCCCGATCGTAATCCGCGCCGCCCGCGCCGCCTTGATCGAACTGGCGAATCCGAACGGTACAGCGATATCGAGCGACAGACCGATCTGATTCGCTATGTCCGGGCGGGCTTTGAGCGTTTCGGCGAGTTTCGTCGCACTCTGCTGCGTTAGCGTGGCGATGTTCAGCCCCGTCAAAACCTGACGCAGTCCGGCCGCTGCGGTGTCCGAACCATGCACGCCGAACACGACGCAGCCGGCTTTGCCTGCCATCGTCGGCTCCGGCAGCACGCATGGCGTGCTCGCTCCGATCATTTCCACCACGCCGGCGGCGACCTGCAGGCCGCCCCAAAGCCGGTTGGAAAGCATCTCCGCGTGGCTGATCGACGCGCGGCCAGTATTGCGGCCAGTTGCGGCGCGCTGAGCACCACACGCACGCCATTCGAGCCATATTCTTGCGACATTCGAAAGTCCTCTGTCATTGAGTGGACCTGCGAAACTAGCAAGCGACAGGAGGATGCGGAATGGGCGAAGGATGATTCTGCGCTTCCGTTGCTTTTTATCATGGGCATCGACACAGCTTCGCTCGATGCGCGGCGCGCAAGTGGCCCAAACGAGTGCTCGCCGAGCCACTCCGGTAAACTAACGCTTTTTCACGCTTTTCCCGCCTCTCTCATGACTCAAGACGAACTCAAGCAACTGGTCGGCCAGGCCGCCGCCGATTACGTGAACGCCAACGTGCCGCAAGGCTCGGTGATCGGCGTCGGCACGGGCTCCACCGCGAACTGCTTCATCGACGCGCTGGCCGCCGTCAAATCCCGCTATCGCGGCGCGGTGTCGAGTTCGCTCGCCACGACCGCGCGCCTGCAATCGCATGGCTTCAAGGTGCTCGATCTCAACGAGATCGATTCGCTGCCCGTGTACGTCGACGGTGCCGACGAGATCGACCGCAGCGGCGCGATGATCAAGGGCGGCGGCGGCGCGCTCACGCGCGAGAAGATCGTCGCGTCGGTGTCGGACGTATTCGTTTGCATCGCCGATGCGAGCAAGCTCGTCGACACGCTCGGCAACTTCCCCTTGCCGATCGAAGTCGTGCCGATGGCGCGTACCGCGATCGGCCGTCGCGTGACGGCGCTCGGCGGCGTGCCGGTCGTGCGCGTAACGAAAGAGGGCGTGCCGTTCATCACCGACAACGGCAACGAGATCATCGACGTGAAGGGCTTGAGCATCAGCGATCCGCGTACGCTCGAAACACACATCAACGCATGGCCGGGCGTCGTCACGGTCGGCCTGTTCGCGGGCCGTGGCGCGAACCTGTGCCTGCTCGGCACCGACACCGGCGTGCAGACGATCACGTACGGCGAGAAGTAAGCGAAGCGTTTCTATTCGCTCCAACGCGTGTGAGCCGTTCAGCCGGTTCACACGCGTTTTTTATGGCTCTTCCGGAAAGGATCGGACGGGCAAATGAGCGGGTAAATAAACCTACAAATAAACCCGCAAATAAACCTGAAAATAAGCAGTCGAATCAATCAAGGCCCATCGGCTCCAGGCCGTGAACCGGCACTTTGAATTATTCGCGTACTGTCAGGCGTCGAATGTGGGCACCCGCACGCACAGCGATGAACGCGCCACCTACACTCTTTGCTAGTGACAGGTGGCGTTTTTGACAGGCAGGACGCGAGATGAGCGGCGATCGAGTGCAACCGGTTCGTCGCTCCCGGTGGTGCCAGGAAGAGACTCGACAGAATCATCGAGTGCCTTCTCGACACCGGCCTTCCCAGTCTCGCCGATTTTCTCGAAGATCGCGCGCCGCTTGCCGGCAAACCTGTCACCACGTCGTCGATCTCGCGTCTGCTGTTTGCGCACAGATGCGATTGCGCCTGTCTGCCGTCGATGCTGTGCATTCGCCGATGCGCCACGCGCGTGAGAAGCGTGCCGGCCGCACATCGGTTTCGTCGTAACGCAGTGACTTCGCAATGAGTAGCAGTCAGCCGTTCGGACCGGCGTGTCTGGGCGGCTATTGATGTGCCGGTTCGTTTCGTGTGGTCTTGCACGCGGGGCGCGCATCGTCGATGTGCGCTTCACGCGCGGGATCATCCGCGGCGGACCCTTTAAGAGAGAGCATGGCTGGATTGCATCAGCCAGCATTGAGAGGCGCGCCGTGCGCGGTTGAAGTGGGATTCATCGGCGCCGGCATGCCTCGCGTGGCCATAACGACCTGAAGCAGACGGCTCGCCGGCAAGGACTCTGGGCTACTTCGCCGTATCGTTTTCGATGTAGACGGTACAGGGTGCGACGGCGATTCACTACAACAGGCAGTCGCCATTCGTTCGTCAGGTGCTGACGTATTACGAATGCGATCTTGGACGAGGACGAATTTAAACTCATGAACGCCGATCGCCTAGCGGGATCTTTTCCCGACATTTCCGAGGCTTGGGCTGCGTTGCAGGCTCAGTTGCCGATCAAGCCGATTCACAGCGAAGAGGACTATCAGCAGATGCTGCAAGTCGCGAACTCGCTCGCCGAACGTCTGAACGGCACCGACAAGGACCCGCTCGTCGATCTGCATGCGATCGTGCGGGAGTTGATCCGCCACTGGGAAGCGCACAACGTGATGCTGCCGAAAGCGGAGCCGCGCGAGGTGCTGCGCCATCTGCTGGTCACGCACGGACTCAAGCAGAAGGACCTCGCCGGAATCGCGTCACCGACCGTCGTCAGCGACATTCTCGCGGGGCGGCGCGCGATCAGCAAAAAAGTCGCCAAGGCACTCGCGGTGCGTTTTCAGACCGACGTCAGCGCGTTTTTGTGAAAACGGCGCGGCGCCGGCCGTGGGCCGTGCGCTGCGTTGCAGGGCTGACTTTCGGTGACCGCGGTTCGCGGAAGGTTCTGTCCCTACGCGCCAACGCGGGCGGCTCATGATCCAGCCGCCCGCGTTGGCGTTTGTACCTGCATGCATGCGCTTGCTTTCGCGCTTACCGCGGCGGCGCCGACTAAATTAAATGAATGCTCTGCGAAACAAAAGGCTGCGCCCCGATCGAGGCGCAGCCTTTTTTCTACTCCACATTCAAGCTTGAAGCATTCACCGCATGAATAGCCGACGAATCGCCGACCCGAAGACGTGTACGCAAACGCGTGGCCGTTTCCGTATCGCCCTGGTCAGAACGCATTGCGGCTGACAAAGCCCTTGAAGATCGTAATGAACACGATCTTCATGTCGAACCAGAACGACCAGTTGTGGATATAGAAGAGATCGAACTTCACGCGCGCTTCCATCTTCTCGACCTTGGTGGTCGCGCCGCGATAGCCGTTGACCTGAGCCCAGCCTGTGATGCCGGGCTTGATACGGTAACGGTGCATATAGCCGTACACCTGGTCTTTATAGAGGTCGTCGTGTTCGATCGCATGCGGACGCGGACCCACCACCGACATCTGTCCGAGCAGCACGTTGAGAAACTGCGGCAGCTCGTCGAGGCTCGTGCGGCGCATGAAGCTGCCGAGCCTCGTCACGCGCTTGTCGTTGCGGGTGGCCTGCGTCAGCTGGCCGTGCGCTTCCTTGTGCACGGTCATCGAGCGGAACTTGTAGATCGCGAACGGCCGGCCGTCCACGCCCTTGCGGACCTGGCGGAAGAACACCGGCCCGGGCGAGGTGAGCTTGATACCGATCGCGAGCGCGAGGAACACCGGCGCGAGCATGAGCAGCGCGAGCGCCGCGAACAGGCGGTCGAACATCAGCTTGGGCCACATCTGCGGCGGCGAAAACGACGGCGCGCTCAGATTGAGTGTCGGCAATCCGGCGACGTCGACGAGCGCGTGATTGAACAGCGAGAGGCCGCGTACGTCGGGAATGAAGCGCAGGTTGACGAAGTCATGTCTGAACATGCGCGTGAAGCGATAGATCGTATGCTCTTCGGAAAGCGGCAACGCGAGCCATACTTCGCTCACGCGTTCGTCGCGCACCTTGTCGGCGAACAGGTTCAGATCGGTCAGCACCGGCAGGCGCTTCAGACGCGCGCAAGACGCGGCGGCGTGCTCGACGTTCGTGGCAAGGCTGGTGTCGATGCTGGTATCGAACACGCAGACCGGCTTGAAGCCCGCCTGCGGCGCATGTTCGAGATGCGCGAGCAGCATGCGCGCGAAGCCGGGAGTCGCGACGATCGCGACCGTGCGCGTGTTCATGCCGCGGCGGCGCACGCTATGCAGCACCACGTGCATGATGCAGCGGGTCGCGATGATCGAGGCGCCGGAAATCAGCGTCGCATAACCGAACCACAGGCGCGATACCGCGTCCATCCGATGCAGCGAAAACGCGAGCATGAGCGTGGTGGCGACCACCATGAACCAGGCGGCGGCGATTCTCCCGAGCACGGGAGTCAGCGCCTTGCCGCGCGATGTTTCATAGACGCCGAAGGCCGGAAACAGCAGCAGTACGAGTACGCAGCTGAAGGCGATCAGCAGACGCTCGGTATCGGGCAACGCGATCGGTGACGAAAAACGCATCCAGTGTGCGAGCAGGCCGCCGGCAATCACGAAGAGGGCGTCGAGGCATCGCGCGGTATTCCTGAACATAGATAACGATCCGGTAATCGAACGGTGCAACCCAGGTTCGATGTTTATTCCACGGTCTCGGCTTGACGCAGACGCGGCAGCAGACGATCGAATTCGCGCTTGACGAGCCCATAGCATTCGCAGGCGCGGGCCTCGAGACCCTTGCGGTCGAGTACCTTGATATGGCCGCGGCTATGGTGAATCAGGCCTTCGTCGTGCAGCTTGCCGGCCGCTTCGGTGATGCCCTCGCGGCGTACGCCGAGCATGTCGGCGATCAGTTGCTGCGTGACGGTCAGATCGTTCGAGGCGACGCGATCGACTTCGATCAGAAGCCACCGGCACAGCTGCTTGCTGAGCGCGTGATGGCGATTGCACGCGGCGGTCTGCGCGACCTGCGTGAGCAGCGCGTGCATATAGAGCAGCATCAGGCGGCGCAGAAAGTCGGAGCGCGCGAACTGCTGCTTGAGCGCCTGGGCGCTCATCCGGTAGGCGAAGCCCGCGCATTGCACCTGCACGCGGTTCGGCATGGTTTCGCCGCCGGTGAGCACCGGCACGCCGGTCATGCCTTCGCGGCCGACCGCGGCGATTTCGACGGAACTGCCGTCTTCCATCGTCGAGAGCATCGAGATGATGGCGGTGGTGGGGAAGTACACGTGATGGATGCGTTGACCCGAATCGCACAGTAACTGCTCGGTGCGCAGGTGAACCAGTTCGAGATGGGGAGCTAGCGCCTGCCATTCGTGCGACGGCAACGCGCCCAGCAGATGGTTACCGTGCAAATCGGATTGAAGTGTCAACATGATCGGTCCTCGCATGAAAGTCGCGTCTCATGCGACTTTCTGTTTATTTGATCCGATTCCCACATCCCCGAAACATGCTGCCTGGCGAGCAGCGATGGATGCAGGATCGGCCCCGTATGTGGCCTTTGCGCCGCAGCCCTTCTTGTGGCTCTCGTTTGCGACGGCGCTTGTGTTGCGCTCACCTAATAGCGAGGACCGTGCCAACCTTAATGAAAGCTTATGCCGACGCGGTGCAACGAATCAGGACCTGTCTCCGCACGGGGGCAATGGATCGTTTTTGTTTCATTCATGTACACCCCCCTGGTTCGGAGGATGCATGGCATGAGAACTTTCAGTTTGGCTCAATCCCTTGATATGACTGGATTTCAGCGAATTGGCAGGGGGCTGCCCAGAGTGTCGCAAAATTGAACCTGGCGTCTCATGCACGTTTTAATGCTCGGTTGGTCTCGTGCAGGAAATGATTCAGAACTGTTAAATGCGGTACATCGGCGCGCGCGCGCGGAGCCCTTTTTGAAGGGGGAAAAGTTGCGCGGCAACCAACAGTGGTTTGATGCACCCAACACCTGGCTGCGCGTGAAGCCGGGTTTTACGCGGTTCGTGAAGGTGCGCCAGCACCAGATGACCACTCGCTCCGGACGATGGCGGATAACGCATGGACCCCGCACACTTCACTCCGAATGCGGGGTTTGTTTCATCAGCTTTAAAGTCTGCGTTCGATGCATCTGCAACCATTTCGCGGTTGGTTGCCGGTTACGCGACGGAGAGCCTCGCAACGATACGCGGATGACTCGGCGCGAGATGAAGCCAGAGACGAAGCCAGTCGCGCGCGGGGAGCGCGGGCGGGGCAATGATATGAACGAAGTGCCGCGCTTCGATGCTGCGAAAACCGCTCGAACCCAAAGAGTGAGACGCGGCACGGTCGTCATCGAGTTGCAACGTCAGAGGATATAAAGTGGGCTCCCCGCATGTGCGGCCATTCGCGTTTCGCGTGCCGCACGCGCGGCTTGCCGGCTAGTGCATATGCATCGATCCATTGCAAGGACGAAACATGGCTGCGGTATCCGGGTGTCGGCGAGTGTCGCGCGACTTGCGACTGGCGGCGATGTTCAGGGAATGGACGAAACGTAACGTCGACGAAACAACGCCAATGCCGTGGTCGAGATGGCTCGTGAGGCCGAGCGTGTCGAATGCCTGCGGGGTGTGGGGGAGGTGCGCAGTGTGCGGTGCGAGGCCGGCAGGTCAACGCACCAGCGCGGCAAGCGGCGGCAGCGTCTTTTCATAAGCGCTTTCGAGCACGTCGAAGCAGTCCTCGCATGCGTCGCGACGTCCACGCGCGATTGCGCGAACGAGCCGGAACTGCATCACCATCGCCTCCGACGCAATGCGCTGCGCCGCGGCCGGAATCGTCGGTGGAATCTCGAAGCCTTGCGCGAACAGCCATAGCAGATGCTTCGAGAGACACTCGAAGTTCGCGCCGAGCTGGCGCATCAGATTGAACGCATAGAGGTCGAGGTAGGCCTCGCCGCGTTCGAACAGCGTGTCGAGATGCGCGGGAAACGCGGCACGCCATTGCGAAATCGGGTTGATAAGCGGACGCCGCTCCAGATGCGCGCACAGCAGTTCCGCCGAGGCTTCCGCGAGATCGATGCCTTCGAGTGCCGGCCGCGTCTGTTTCGCGAACTCGACGTAGGGGAACAGCAGACCGGCTTGCTCCGCGAAATGCGGCAGCTTGCGGAACACGCCGTCGTAATCCTCGCCTTCCAGCAGGTGATAGCCGGCGTTGTGGAAGTAACCGATGCGGCGCGCGGCGACGTCGACGAAGTCGATCCCGATCGTGGTCTTCGGATGCGGGCTGCGATGCGAGGACGCGCGCATATCGGGCAGGTAATGGCCGTCCACTTCGACGAGCACGGTATGGCCGCGCAACGTTTGCGCGAGCACGCGCGTTTCGAGCGAGTCGTAGATCGCGAGCTCACGCACCTGGGTGCCGTACAGACGTTCCAGATCGTCGAGCGGAAACTTGAAGCAGGTGAACTGATCGCCTTCGAAATCCTGCGTGACCGTAAACGCGAGGGCGGCGCGCGGCTCGAAGCCGAAGCCATGCAGCAGTTCGATCCATAGATCGGCGTAGCAGTTGGTCTCCTGCCACACACGTTCGCCCTGATGCAGCGCATGCGGCACATGCTGGCGCGATGGCGCGCCGCAGAGCGGCTGCGTGCCGGCGAGCCGAGGCGTGGGTAGGCCGCCGGGCCGTCGCGGCAGCGGCGAGGTCGCCAGCGCGCTGGCGAGCGCGGGGGTCAGCAGGGGATTCATGCGCGGTCTCCGGCCGCGGTGCGCGTCGCCGGCATCGTGGACATCGCGCGCGCTGCGCTCGCGTTCCATCGCAAGACGCGTATATCGCCGGGCCATGCGTCGGCGTCGATCGGATGATTCGAGATGCGGGTCGTCGGTGTGTTCATGTGCGATGCGAAGCTGAGTGGAACCGCGAGCGGCGCGTCGGCCTGCTTGCGATGAAGGCCGCATCGTGATGCCGCCCTTCGTTAGGCGGCATTTAAGAATGATCAAAGTCCAGCGTCAGTGCGATGCCGTACGGAAACGGGCGTTTCACGCACGTAACGTGTTGCCATAACGAGGGGCCGTCATGTCATGCCATGCCGTCGGGCGAGGCATGACATGTACTGTCCCGCTGAACCTGTTGACCGTCGAGGGCATGATGAACTGGAAAACGCTGGAATTCGATCAACTGTCAGCACGTGAGTTATATGTTGTGCTGCGCGCGCGTAGCGCGGTGTTCGTCGTCGAGCAGTCGCATGTCTGTCTCGATGCGGACGGCCGCGACGAGCACGCGCTGCACGTCTTCGCAGCCGACGACATGACGCGGCCGATGCCGATCCTCGCTTATGCACGCGTGCATCCCGGCGATGCGGAAGATCCGGAGATCATGATCGACAAGGTACTGACGAGTCCGCTGCGGCGTGGTGACGGTACCGCCGAACTGCTGATCGAACGCGTGCTCGACGCGGTGGCCGAACGCTGGCCCGGACGCGCCGCGCGCGTGAGCGCACCGGTCGGACTGCGCGGTTTCTACGAGCAGTTCGGTTTTCGCAAGACCGAAGGGCCGTACCTCGAACACGGCGTGCCGTTCATCGGACTCACGCGCCAGGTGCACGGCAGTCAGCTGCGCTTCGGTCAGCGACGACGCGCCCGCGACGGCGAATCGTTCGTCGATACGTTCGAGTTGTTGTGATGCCGCGCATGCGAGTGAGGGCGTCGGGCGCGCGGTTGGGTCTGCCGCCACGTTGATCGGTGGCGACTGAGCGTGCTCATGCGGGTGTACCTGTTACGGAGATGCATCGGAATCCGTATCAATGCGCCGGGATGTCTCTATCGCCGGATGACGGTTGTCATGCCTGAAAGAGAACGCCTTGTATCCGTGCTGCGTGTCGACTATTCCGGTATCGGCGATGCGTCCGGCAACGCGTGAGCGTGACAACCCGGGAACACGAAACCGGCCGCCCGCGCGGCATGCCGGCGAGCCGGGTGGTGGGTCGAGTGGCACGCCGCTCAATTCGCGCGCGCATCGGCCACGCCATTCGGCCTTTCAACTTCCTTCGATACCGGTCGCAACCACGCCGGCGTTCAGTGCAACCGCAGCGCCACCAGGTCGCGTCCCCTTTCGTGAAAATCAGACAATTTCATCCGGCAACGTGCGTATTCGCACTATGCAAACTTCGCAATGCAGGCACGCTTGAGAGGCCAGTTTGGCGTTGATCGACAACACGCGCGTTGCAGGTACGAAACAAATCATCAGAGGGATAACCCTGTCAGGAAGTGTCCCACTGGCGCATCCGTTTCGAAGCTAGCAACGTATCGTTAAAAAATGTGAAATGCATAAAAACGATTTGTATGGGCCATTCAATCAACAGGCTACGCGGGGTTAACACCGCTTCGGGGAGATAGAGGTCATGGAACAGGCAAACAAGGATCGCTCGCTGGTGAGCAAAGTGATGGACGGGCTCGTCACCGGCATCGTCGAGGAGAAGTACGGCGCGATACTGCCGCCGCAGGACGTGCTCTCGAAGGAGTTCGACGTGAGCCGCACCGTGATGCGCGAGGCGCTCTCGATGCTGCTCGCGCGCGACATGCTGGACGTGCGGCCGAAGATCGGCACGCGCATCCGGCCCATGAGCGATTGGCGCATGATCGACGAGGACGTCGTGAACTGGCGTTTTCGCGCGAAGCCTGATCCGCTGTTTTTGCGCGACGTGATCGAGTTCCGCATTCTGATCGAGCCGCGCGCGGCGGCGCAGGCGGCCGCGCGCGGCGGTGCCGTCGACGTTGCGGCGATCCGCGAGGCGTTCGAGGCGTTTCGCCTGATTCGCCCCGGCGAGCCCGGTTATCAGGAAGCCGATGAGCTGTTCCACACGCGCATCGTGATCGCAAGCGGCAACCAGTTCTTCAAGCAGATGGCGGCGATCATTCGCGGTGCGCTGTCGACCGTCAATCCGATCATGCACGACAAGGACGATCTGGGCGAAACCGCGATCGCCTCGCATCGACGCGTGGTCGAGGCGATCGAGCGGCGCGATCCGAAAGAAGCGGAAATCGCCTCGCTCGCGATGATCGACTACACCGCCGAAGAGCTCAGCGGCCGGTTTTCGGCGGAGCCGTCGACGCGCGCGTGAGCGCAACGGCGCAGGCGAGGGCGAGGGCGAGGGCATCGCCGCGCGCGGCTGAGCGGTGTGCGCGGGAGCGTGCGGTAGACGGAGCGCATTTCGCGTACGGCAGGCATGGGCGACATGCGTTTCGTGCGCGACAATGACGGCTCTCCTGAACCGCACGGACCCTGAAGACACGATGACAGATGCAACGTTGGCAGCGCACGAGCCGATGCACGAAGCCACGCCCGCGGCGGACACGCCGCGCGTGATCCGCTGGGGAATCGTCGGCACCGGGCGCATTGCGCGCCGTTTCGCGCAGGGGCTCGGCTATGTGCCGCAGGCGCGGCTTGCCGCGCTGTGGTCGCGTCGCGCGGAACCGGCGCAGGCCTTCGCCGACGAATTCGGCGGCGCCGTCTACGCCAGTTTCGAGGCGCTGCTTGCGAGCGGCATCGACGCACTCTATATCGCGACGCATCAGGACAGCCACGCCGACTATGCGATCGCCGCGTTGCAGGCCGGTCTGCACGTGCTGTGCGAGAAGCCCGCCACGATCAACCGGCCGCAGCTCGAACGCGTGCTCGCGGTTGCGTATGCTTCGCAACGGCTCTTCATGGAAGCGATGAAGCCGCCGTTCTATCCACTCTACAGAAAGCTGCGCGAGCAGCTCGCGGCCGCGCCGATCGGCGAGGTCGGCTTCGTGCGCGCGGGCTGTTCGGTGCCGGGCGTGCCGGCCGATCATCCGTCGCTATCGTTCGAGCATGCAGGCGGCGCGCTGCTCGATATCGGCATCTACGAAATGTTTCTCGCGGTGGACTGGCTCGGCGCGCCACGCGGCGTGCAGACGTTCGGCCGGCTCGGTGCGAGCGGCGTCGATACGTTCGCGAGCCTCAACAGCGAGCACGAGCGCGGCATCGCGCAGCTGTTCTGCGGGCTCGATCTGCACGGCAAGGGCGATGCGCTGCTGATGGCGCAGGGCGGCCATGTGACGCTGCACGAGCCGTGGTGGAATCCGTCGCGCGCGACGATCCGCTATGCCGATGGCCGCGTCGTCGAACTCGACGAGCCGTTCGAAGGCGGCGGGCTGAACTACGAGACTGTGCACTTCTGCGAGCTGATTCGCGCGGGACGGCTCGAAAGCCCGCTGATGCCGCACGCGACGTCGCTGCAGATGATCGCGATGGCCGATGCGGCGCGCGCGGCGCTCGGGGTGAAGTTCGCCGGGGAGTAAGGGGACGAACGAGGGGACGAACGAGTCGATGAATGGGCCGGCGTGCGAGCAGAAATACGAGCGGAAATACGAGCAGAAATCCGGGCCGGCCAGAGAGCCGCGGACCGCGCGGCGCTCAATGCCGCGTCGGCAGCGACAGACGCCGTTCGTACCAGCGCTGCGCCCATTCGAGCACCTGGCATAGCACCCAGTACACGGCCGCGGCGGCGAGATAAAGCGGCAGCGGCTGATAGGTCGACGCGATCATTTCCTGCGCGCTGCGCAGCAGTTCGGTCACGGTGATAACGGACACGAGCGAGGTGTCCTTGATGAGGCTGATCAGGCTGTTCGACAGACTCGGCACGGCGATGCGCAGTGCCTGCGGCGCGATCACGTAGCGCAGCGTCTGACGGCGCGACAGCCCGAGGCTATACGAGGCGAGCCATTGGCCCTGGTGGATGCCGAGAATCGCGCCGCGCATGCTTTCCGACAGATACGCGGCGACGTTCGCCGACAAGGCGATCACGCCGGCCGGGGTCGGATCGAGCGAGATGCCGAAGCTCGGCAGCCCGTAATAAATCACGAAGATCTGCACGAGCAGCGGCGTGCCGCGCATCACGCTCACATAGATGCGTGCGATCCAGTTCAGCGGCCGGCTGTGGCTGATGCCCATCAGCGCGAGCACGGCGCCGCCGATCAGGCCGAAGATCATCGACAGGATCGCGAACTTGATCGTCAGCAAGGCGCCCTGCGCGAGCACAGGCAGCGATTGGATCAGCAGGGAAGTGATGGACATGGGCGGTGTTCTTGGGGATGCGCAAAGCGCACATCATAAACTTTGGCGGGCGTGACGGCGCGGCTTGCGCGGTGCGGCTCGGGGTATACGCGACGCGCGGATCGGGTCCCGCACCGCGCTCGCCGCAAAAACGCGAAGGGCGGCATCGCCAACGATGCCGCCCTTCGTTTCACTATTTACGACGCGCGTGTTACTGGATCGGCTTGCTGACGTCGATGCCGAACCACTTGTCCGAGATCTTCGTGAAGGTGCCGTCCGCTTCGAGCTGGGTCATCGCGTCCTCGATCGCCTTGGCGAACTTCGGGTTGCCCTTTCTGAACGGAATGCCCGACGGGGGGGCGGTGCCGACGTTCGCGCCGGTGCGCAGCGGCAGTTGCGAGTTCTTCAGCAGGTACGCGAGCATCAGACGGTCGTTCAAGGCCGCGTCGAGCCGGTCGGCGGCCAGATCGCGCAGATACTCGGGCGCGCCCGGGTAGGTCTTCACGTCGATGCCCGGCACCGACTTCGCCATGTCCATGTAGTTCGTGCCGAGACCGACGCCGAGCTTCTTGCCCTTCAGGTCGTCGAGCGACTTGAACTGGCGCGTGTCGTCCTTGCGCTGGATCAGCTGCGCGGCCGAATACGTGTAGGCCGGCGAGAAGTCGAGCGCTTGCTTGCGCGCATCGGTGATGCCGACCTGGTTGACGATCACGTCGAACTTGCCCGCCTGCAGACCGGCGATGATGCCGCTCCACTCGGTCGTGATGAACTCCGGCTTCAGGCCGAGCTTCGCGGCGACGGCCCTGGCGATGTCGACGTCATAGCCGACCAGCTCGCCCGACGGCGCTTTCGAGTTGAACGGCGGGAAGGTGCCTTCGAGGCCGATGCGCAGCGTGCCGCGCTGCTTGACCTGGTCGAGCAGATCTTCCGCGTGCGCGGTGACGGCGGTCAACGACGTGCCGATCAAGGCGGCAACCAGCAGTTTTTTCAACAGGCCAAATTTCATTGGGTTCCTTTTTGTTCGTTTGGCATTGTGACGGCGGTGAGCATAACAAACAAAACTATCGAAGCAAAAATATCGTTTGTTTATGTCTATATTCCGGGGCGGCGCGCCGGCTGATTTCAGCGCAACGCCTGTGCGCATTCGGCGACGAGCGCCGGCCCCCGATAGATAAAACCGGTATAGAGCTGCACGAGCGACGCGCCGGCCGCGAGCTTCGCGCGCGCGTCCTCGCCCGAGAAAATGCCGCCGACGCCGATGATCGGCACCGTCTCGCCGACCTCGGCGCGCAGTTTGCGAATCACCTCGTTCGACGCGTCGAACACCGGCTTGCCCGACAGGCCGCCGGCTTCGTCGCCGTGCTGCAGGCCGGCGACCGCGGTGCGCGAGAGCGTCGTATTGGTCGCGATCACGCCTTCGAACCGGTGGCGCAGCAGGGTGCCGGCGATCGACTTGATCTGCTCGTCGTCGAGGTCCGGCGCGATTTTCAGCGCGAGCGGCACGAGCTTGCCGTGCAGGTCGGCGAGACGCTGCTGCTTGTCCTTGAGCGCGGCGAGCAGCGCGTCGAGTTCGTCGGCGCCTTGCAGCTGGCGCAGGTTCTTCGTATTCGGAGAGGAGATGTTGACCGTCACGTAGCTCGCGAACGGATATACGCGTTCGAGGCAGTAGAGATAGTCTTCGGCGGCGCGCTCGATCGGCGTGTCGGCGTTCTTACCGATGTTCAGCCCGAGGATGCCGCGATAGCGCGCGGCCTGCACGTTCTGCACGAACTGGTCGACGCCGGCGTTGTTGAAGCCCATCCGGTTGATCACCGCGTTCGCCTGCGGCAGCCGGAATATGCGCGGGCGCGGATTGCCCGGCTGTGCGCGCGGCGTCACGGTGCCGATCTCGATGAAGCCGAAGCCGAGCGCGGCGAGGCCGTCGATGCACGCGCCGTCCTTGTCGAGCCCCGCCGCGAGCCCGACCGGGTTGCGGAACGTGAGGCCCATCACGGTGCGCGGCGCGTCCGGCACGCGCGGCGCGAGCGCGCTGGCGAGGCCGGTGCGGCCGATGGCGCCGAGCATGCGCAAGGTCAGATGATGGGCGTCTTCCGCGTCCATGCGAAAGAGCCGGGCGCGAACAAGCGGGTAAAGGGAGCTGAGCACGGGACGAGGCAGCCGGACGGCCGGAAAATGGGAACCCGTTATTTTACCGGCTTTGGGCTTCGATGAGACCGATTGGGGGCGTGATCGGGGCGTAGGAGGGCGCCGGAGCGTGGTGGACGCGGCATGCACATGGGCCGCGCCGGCGAGCGGGGCCGGCGTCGACAACGCGGTTTGCCTGCTCCGGGCCGTTGCTGTCGGGGAGCCGCTACGGCCGCAGCGGTCCGCGCCGGCCGTGCATCGCGAGATCGACCGGCGGCAGGTCGACACTGGCTGGATCGAGCACCCGCCAGGCGCCGTCGAGCAAACCTTCGAGCGGCCGGAAATTCGCCTTGTAGGCCATTTTCGGGCTCTCGCGAATCCAGTAGCCGAGGTACACGTAGGGCAGGTTCAGGCTGCGCGCCTGCTCGATCTGCCAGCAGATGTTGTAGGTGCCGAAGCTCGCGTGCGGCAGGCCGGGCTCGAAGAACGTGTACACCGACGAGAGCCCGTCGCCGAGAATGTCGATCATGCTGATCATGCGCAGCGTGCCCGGTGCGTCGGGGTGCTCCGGCGACGGTTCGCGAAATTCGACGAGCCGCGAGTTGATCCGGCTTTGCAGCAGGAACTGCTCGTACTGGTCGCGGCTGTCGCGGTCCATGCCGCCGCCCGCGTGGCGCGCCGACTGGTAGCGCATGTAGAGCGTGTAGTGCTCCTCGTCGTAGTGCAGCGGTGCGACGGTGGCGACCAGCTCGCCATGCTTTTTCCACACGCGGCGCTGCGTGCGGTTCGGCTGGAAACGCTCGACTGGCACGCGCACCGGCACGCAGGCGCGGCAGCCGTCGCAATAGGGGCGATAGGTGAAGACGCCCGAGCGCCGGAAGCCCGCTTTCACGAGTTCCGTATAGACGTCCGAATTGATGAGGTGACTGGGGGTGGCGACCTGCGAGCGGGCGATGCGGCCGTCCAGATAACTGCAGGGATAGGGCGCCGTTGCATAAAATTGCAGCGCTGAAAGCGGGGAAAGAGGCAGCTCGTTGGGATGAGTCACGTTGGCAGCTCTCGATGCGTCTCTGGTAATGCAAACCCGGCGCGCCTGGCGGTTCATGGCCCCGGTCCTGATGGGCGCGGGCGGCGGAGCGGATTCGGCCTGATTCTTCCTATGCGGCGCGCGCGAAGAGTTCGACCCATGCGGTCTTGTCGAAGCGCCACGGAATCGCCGGTGCGCCAACCGACGCGCGAACGTGCGCGACGAACGCCTTGCGCGCTATCTCGCGCCCGCCCAGCGACGCCAGATGCGATGTGTTCTGCTGGCAGTCTATCATTTCTACTTCGTGACGTCGCAGGTGCCCGACCAGCGCGGCCAGCGCCATTTTCGAGCCGTCGGTGACCTCGGTGTACATCGATTCGCCGAAGAACATGGTGCCGAACGACACGCCATACAGACCGCCCACGCGCCGGCCCTCGAACCAGGTTTCGATGCTGTGCGCATCGCCCATCCGATGCAGCGACGAATACGCCTCGACGACGTCGGCCGTGATCCAGGTGCCGCGCTGTCCGCGTCGCGGCGCTTGCGCGCAGGCGCGCATTACGGCGGCGAAATCGTGATCGACGCGGATTTCCCATGCATCGTCGCGCAGCACGCGCTTGAGCGTCTTGCGCAGCGACGGCGACAGCTTGAATTCGGCGGGGCGCAGGACCATGCGCGGATCGGGGCTCCACCACAACACGGGCTGGCCGTCCGAGTACCAGGGGAAGATGCCGCGCCGGTAAGCGTCGATAAGCCGCGACGGCAGCAGGTCGCCGCTCGCCGCGAGCAGTCCCGGCGCGCCGCTCGACGCGCCGAGCGCGCGCTCGACAGGCGGAAACGGATCGTCGACGCCGAGCCAGGGAACCATGTGCGCTCGTTAGCCTTCGCGCAGCGAGCGGAAGATGTCGCCCGTGTGCAGGCCGAAGCTGCCGGCCGTGCGGTCGGCGAAGAAGAAGCGCAGGGTCTGGCCGACGGTCGGAAAGGCGATCTCGTCCCACGGAATTTCGTGTTCCTCGAAGAGCTTCACTTCGAGGCTTTCCTCGCCGGCGGCGATGTCGAGATCGAGCAGGCGCGCCATGTAGAACAGATGCACCTGATGCACGTGCGGCACGTTCAGCAGCGAGAACAGGTTTTGCACCTCGACGCGCGCGCCGGCTTCCTCGAGCGTTTCGCGCGAGGCGGCCTCGGCGGTCGTCTCGCCCATTTCCATGAAGCCGGCGGGCAGCGTCCAGTAGCCGTAGCGCGGCTCGATCGCGCGACGGCACAGCAGCACCTTGTCGTCCCAGACCGGGACGGTGCCGACCACGTTACGCGGATTCTGATAGTGCACCGTGCCGCAACTGCCGCATACGAAGCGCTCGCGATTGTCGCCCGGCGGAATGCTCAGACTGACGCCGTGGCCGCAGACAGAACAGAATTTCATTGGAAAGGGGACGAGAAAGGGTGATAGGAGTTTATCACCGGGGCGCGGGATTATTGAGGCACGGACGCCGCGGGGGTGCCGTGCTTGCATCGCTTCAGGCATGGGATTGCCAGAAAAACAAAAAGTCTTGCAAGGCTCAGAACCTATACATACCGATGGATGCGCCCGGACGGTTCGATGGGCCGCTTTACCGTGGGCCGGTGGCCGGATATGAACCCGGCGAAGCACGCGAAGCAGCCCGCCGTGAGTCGGAACTACAGGACCGCAAAGGTGATTCCCTGACTACTGTTGCCGTGCGCAAGGTGAAGCGCTCGCAAGTCGCCAAGGCAACGCGCGGCATTCCGACCCTGCGCGGCTACCTCGAAGACACCTGCCTTGCCGAATTGCGCACGTCCTGCAAGACGGCCAATCACGGCGACGCCAACGTGCAAATCATCCTGCAATCGTTTCCCGATTTCCTCGATTTGCCGCTCGATCACCTCCCTGCCGCACCGCTCTACGGCGTAGCGCAGCGCATCGCGCAAGGCGGCAGCGTGACTGGCGTAGCGGTCGCGCATGGTGCGCTTTTCCGGGGACAGGTACGGCCGAAAACGACAAGGCCCGCGCTGCGCGGGCCTTGACATGCCACGGCGGGCGATACGGGCCGTGATGCCGCGCTGCCTCAGGTAACGACGGCAGCGTGCAAAGTCATAACCCTTGTCCGCATGCAGCTTGCCCGGGCGTTTGCGTGGCTGTCCGTTCAGGCCTGGCACCGCAGGAATGGCATCAAGCGTGGGCTCGAATGCCATCGAATCGTGCCGGTTAGCCCCCGTGACCGTGATGGCCAACGGAATGCCGCGCGCATCTACGACGATGTGCCGTTTCGACCCGAGCTTGCCCCGGTCTGTCGGGTTAGGGCCGGTTTCCTGGCCCCCCGGGGGCTGGAAACACTGGCAGCATCAAGACTTGCCCGTTCCCAATCAATCTGGTCATGCTCACGCAATCGGCAAAGCATCGCCAGATGCAGTTTCTCCCACACGCCTACGGCTTGCCAGTCGCGTAGCCTTCGCCAGCAGGTCATCCCGCTGCCGAAGCCCAGTTCTTTCGGTAGGTATTCCCATGGAATGCCTGTTTGCAGGACATACAGGATGCCGTTCAATGCTGTGCGGTCATCCACCGTCCGGCGGCGTCCGCCTTTGGGCGACGGCGTGAACACTGGAATCAACGGCTCCAGAGCCGCCCACAACTCGTTACTGATTTTTCGTCTTGCCATCTCGCCAGGATATGGCGTCCATCGCTTGATGTCCAGGTTGTGTTGGCGACTCTAATGCGGGCAAAGCCGCCGCGAAGCTCAATGCGTTGAAACATGGCATGTGCTCGACGTACTGGCGCGAGGAGCGGCGGCGGGTGCATGCACTGCTACGCGAGTGCCGGGATCGGTGTACGCGGTCATGGTGACACGTCTGAGTACATCGTAACCAGACGGCCGGTTTCAACACCTTTCGTCGATGAACTGCTGGTGTCCGTTTTAACTGCCCGTCCCGCGCGGGCTTTTTATTTCAGCATAAAACATATCCGTCTGAAATAAGATAAATCCTAATTCGTTATTCACGATGTATTAATGCGAAATTTGACGGTTATTCACCTTTTTATTCTGGATTTAAAACCCGTCAGTCATTAGTTTACGAGCCCTGATTGCTTCGTAACGCGAATTGGCAAAGTGAATAAAGATAGTTATCGGCTGGTATTCAGCCATCTGGGAAACATGCTCGTTGCCGTTGCGGAGACCGCCACGGCAACAGGGAAGGAAGCCGGACAGACCCCAGTTTGCAGTCACGGTAATCCCGCAGGATACACAGCGTTATTTTCGCTGCGGCAGATCGCGTTCGCGGCACTTGCATTGCTCGGTGTGCTGCCCGCCTGGTCCAGCGCACAGATCGTCCCCTCTGGCGCGAACGCACCCAACGTGATCAGTACGGCGAACGGATTACCCCAGGTGAACATCAACCGGCCTTCCGGCGCGGGTGTGTCGATGAACACCTATTCGCAGTTCGACGTGCAGAAGGCCGGCGCGATCCTCAATAACTCGCCGGTCATCACGAACACGCAGCAGGCCGGGCAGATCAACGGCAACCCGAACTTCGGGGCGAACCAGGCTGCGCGCATCATCGTGAACCAGGTCAACAGCAGCGCGGCGAGTCAGATCAACGGCCATCTCGAAGTGGCAGGACAACGCGCAGAGGTGGTGATTGCTAACGGTTCCGGCATTTCGGTGAACGGCGGCGGCTTCCTGAATACCTCGCGCGCCATTCTGACGACAGGCAGGCCGAACTTTGCCCCCGATGGTTCGCTCACCGGTTTCAACGTGAGGGGCGGCAACATCACCGTGCAGGGAGCGGGACTCGACGGCTCGACCGTGGATCAGGTTGACCTGCTGGTCCGTGCGGTGCAGGTCAATGCGGAGATATACGCCGGAAAGAACCTGAACGTTATCACCGGCGCAAACCAGATCGGTCACGACTCACTGGCGTTCACGCCGATTGCAGGCGACGGACCCGCACCGGATGTCTCGATCGACGTGAGCCAGCTGGGCGGCATGTACAGCGGGCGCATCTTTCTGGCGAGCAACGAGTATGGCGTAGGGGTTTCGAACCAGGGCGTGATTGCCGCGCAGGCGGGCGACCTGAGGTTGCAATCGAATGGCCTGCTGTCCCTCGCTGGCAAGACCAGCGCGAGCGGCAATCTTGCCGCAACAGGCAGCGATATCCAGAACAGCGGCACGACCTACGCGCAGCAAAACGCGACGCTTTCGGCCAGCGGTACAGTCACGAACAGCGGCCTGGTGGCCGCGCAGCAGAATACTTCCCTGAGTGGTGGCTCGGTGAGTTCGACCGGCACGCTCGCGGCGGGTGTGAACGGCGATGGCTCGCTTGCGCAGACGGGTGACCTGAATGTAAGCGCATCCGGCGCTGTCACGGCAACCGGCCGCAATGTCGCGGGCGGCAATGCGAGCGTGAGCGGCGCGGCGCTCAATCTCGCGGGCAGCACAAACTCGGCGAACGGCGCGCTCGTGCTGGCTGCCAACGGCGGTGACCTGAACCTGTCGGGCGCAACCACGACGGCGGGCGGCGCGCTCGACGTGCGCGCGGCCGGTACGCTGACGAACGACAACGGCGCAATGTCGTCGGGTGGTGCGCAGACCATCACGGCGGGCGCACTCTCGAACCACTATGGCCAGATCGTTTCGGGCGGCACGCTGACCGAGGCCGTCGCGGGCGCTATCGATAACCAGGGCGGCACGATGCAGGCCGCTGGCGCACTTTCTTCGTCGAGTGGTTCGCTCGACAACTCGGGCGGCACCATCGCGTCGCTAAACGCAGACGGCGTGTCTATCACGACGACCGGCCTGCTCAACAATGGTGCCAACGGCGCTATCGGCGGAAACGGGAACGTCGGCATCCAGTCAGGACAGATCGCCAATGCAGGTTCTATCACGGCGGTCCAGAGCCTGATTGCGTCGGCCGTGCAGACCCTGTTCAACAGCGGGACGTTCGCGACCAATGCGAACATGACGCTGTCGGCCGGCACGACGCTGGCGAACGCCGGCCAGTTCGGCTCAGCCCGTGCGCTCACACTTCTCGCAGCGACGTTCGACAACAGCGGCGGCACGACCAGCACCGATCAGTTCACGCTGCACGCCACGAACCTTGTGAACCACGGCGGCACGATCACGCAGACCGGCACCGGCGCGACGACGCTCGACGTGACCGGGACGCTCGACAACTCGGCAGGCGGCACACTCCAGACCAACAGCACGGACCTGACTCTTGCACCGGCCACGCTCGACAACGACGGCGGCACGATTACGCATGCGGGTACCGGCACGCTGACGACTGCGCCGGGTAACGGTGCCGGGTCAATATCGAACGTTGACGGAACGATCATCACGGCCGGTCAGATCGCGGCGCAGGCCGGGAGTCTGAACAACGCGACGGGGGTGTTTGCCGCGCGGGGCAATATCGCGGCGAGCGTCGCAGGCAATATCAACAATACGCAGGGCGCGATGCGCTCGCTCACATCCCTCTCGCTCGCGAGTGGCGGCGCGCTGACGAACACGAACGGACAGATCCAGTCGGGTACGGGCGCGGCGGGCGATGCGAGCACGCTCGACGTTCAGGCCGCGTCCATCGACAATACGGGCGGCCTCATCAGCAACCTCGGCACGGGCGATACGACCGTGCAGGGTGGCAGCCAGCTCATCAACAGCGGTGGCGTCATGACGGGCAACGGCAATGTCGCCGTGGATACGTCTGCACTGGTGAACGCGCAGGGCGGTCAGCTGAGCGGCGCGAGCCTCGCGGTCCAGGCCGATACTCTCGACAACAGCGACGGCAGGATCGGTGCCTTCTCGGGTTCGACCGGCGACGTGGCCATCACGACAACCGGCGCTATTGCGAACGCGAACGGCCAGATTGGCGCGACGCATGATCTTGCCGTGAATGCCGCAACGCTGACGGGCGGCGGTGTCTACAGTGCGGCCCATGACGTTGCAGTGAGCGTTCAGGGCGATTTCGCGCCCACGCCCGATGTGCAGTTCAACGCCGGTCATGACCTGTCCTTTACCCTGCCGGGCACGTTCAGCAATCGCGCGCTCGTTGAGGCGGCGAACAATCTGAACGTCAACGCCGCCGATGTCCGGAACAGCGGCGTCATGATGGCGGGCGGTACGCTCGCGACGCATTCGGACACGCTGGAAAATACGGGCGTAATGGTCGGCGGCAGCGTCTCGCTCAACGCGACGCAATCGATCACGAACGTCGGGCCGACCGCGCTGATCGGCGCGACGGACAGTAACGGCACGCTCGAACTGCTCGCGCCCGATATCGAGAACCGCGACGACACCACGACGACCGATACGCAGGCGAGCACCGCGATTTACGGTCTCGGCAAGGTCGTGCTGGCGGGTGGAAAAAACGCGGACGGCAGTTATAGCAGCGCGAACCTGATCAACAACGTCTCGGCGCTGATCCAGTCCTCGGGCGACATGGGGCTGTACGCGACCCAGGTCACGAACACGCGGCGCGTGATGACGACCGACGGGGCCTACGTGGAGCCGCTGGACGAGAGTTCCCCGTTTGTCGAGGCGCTGGGTATCAGCCTGTCCGGCTGCGCGGCCATCGACATGGTGGCATGCGGTCCGGGCAATCCGCAGGTCCAGGGCCTCCAGTTTGATCCGAATGCTTCCAACTACGATCCCGACGCCATCGCCAGGGCGCAGGCCCAGCCAGGCGGCATGCCGATCATTCCGCCGAACGGCGGCCAGTGGAACAGCACCTACCAGTACACGACCTATACGGGCGTGGCGCTCGCGAACCTCATCACGGGGATCAGCCCGCAGGCGCAGATCATCGCCGGAGGCAACCTCGACGCCTCGAATGTAGGCCTCTTCCAGAACTACTGGAGCGCGGTCGCCGCCGTGGGCAACATCGCCGCGCCCGTGACGCTCGACCAGAACAGCTGGCGCGGGCAGCTTGCGCCCGGCGTGCAGGTGACCTATTCCGGCCAGTATCACTACAACAATTACGACAACACCGAACACAACTGGCAGTTGCCGTTCGGCGACCCGAACCCCGGTGGCTCCCCGTTCGTGACCTCCAATCCGGGCAACTACCAGGTCGCGCCGGCTGACGTCCGCACCTATGCGTTGCCCAGCTACGAATCGACGTTTGTCGCGGGCAGCACGCTTTCCGGCACGGGCGTGAACATCGATAACACGGCGGGCAATGCAGGTATCCCATCGCCCGGTCTTGCCCCCGGCCAGTCGCAGGGCGGCGTGACTGTTGGCGGAGTCAGCGGTGGCGGTCTGGTCAATCCGGTCATCGCCAGTGCGACTGCGCAGAACGTGCTGCAAAACCTCTCGATTCCCCAGGGCGGACTGTTCAGCCCCGCGAGCGCACCGGGCGCAACCTACCTGATCGAGACCAATCCGGCGTTCACGAACCAGAAGTCATTCATATCGAGCGACTACTACCTGCAACAGCTTGGCCTGAACCCGCAGACCGTCGAAAAGCGTCTGGGCGATGGATTCTACGAACAGCAACTGGTGCGTAACCAGATTACGTCGCTGACCGGCAAGGCGGTACTCGGCCCGTACACCGATCTTCAGTCGATGTATCAGGCGATGCTTGACGCGGGCGCGTCGCTCGCGCAGTCGCTCGACCTGCCGCTCGGCATGAGCCTGTCGGCTCAACAGGTGGCCGCGCTCACGAGCAACGTCATCATCATGCAGACGGAGACCGTCAACGGCGAGCAGGTACTCGTGCCGGTCGTCTATCTCGCGAAGGCCAGCCAGCAGGACATGAGCGGGCCGTTGATTGCGGCGACCGACATCGATCTGCAGAACACGCAGACCTTCACGAATAGCGGCACGATGCAGGCAGGCAATACGCTGTCGATCCAGGGCCAGCAGATCGACAATGCGTTCGGCAAGCTGCAAAGCGGTGGGTTGATGTCGCTCGCGACCACTGGCAATGTTGACCTGACCTCGGCCACCGTGAACGCGGGCAGCCTCGCGCTGAACGCGGGCGGCGACCTGATCCTCAATACCGCGGCGAATACCGTCGATCAGGTCAGCGCGACGGGAGCGACGCGCACCACGACCACACTTGGCCCGATCGCGAACCTGAACGTCAAGGGCGACGCGGCAATTGTGACGGGTGGCAACCTTGAGCAGAACGGCGGCAACCTGAACGTGGGCGGCAACCTCGGCATGGCCGTAGGCGGCAACTACGATCTCGGCCCGGTGCAGACCGGCGAGCACAAGGTGGTCGCTGGCGCGAACGGTGTGTCGAATACCAACGTCAACCAGACGACAGGCAGTTCGATTAACGTCGGCGGCGTCTCGCAGATCGGCGTGGGCGGCAACCTGACCGCGACGGGCGCTGATATCAACCTGGGCGGTGGCGGGACGGTTGCGGTGAATGGCGACGTCACGCTCCAGGCGGCGAAGGCGACCTCGACCGTCGACAGCAGCAGCTCGGGCAGCGACAGTCACGGCAGCTATTCAGCGTCGCAGCATGCATCGGCCGATACCCTGACGGGGACGACGCTCAATGCCGGAGATTCACTGACCATCGCATCGGGCCACGATCTCAACGTTATCGGCAGCACGATCAGTCTCGACCAGGGGACGGCGACGCTGGCGGCAGCGAACAACATCAACATCGGCGCGGCCACCGCAACCTATGTCGATAATTCGCAGGAACAGCACAGCCACAGCAATATCGTGAGCGGCGAGGAAGTGGCGAGTTCGAGCAATACCACCGCCACGCTCTCGCAGGGTAGCCTGGTTTCCGCAGACGCCGTGACCATCGTCAGCGGCAACGACATCAACGTCAAGGGCAGCACGATTGTTGGCACAAACGATGTTGCGCTCAATGCGGCACATGACGTGAACATCACCACGTCACAGGACACCATGCAGTCGTCCAGCAGCTATGAGAAGACGCGAACGGGCCTGGGAACGAGCGGATTGAGCGTCACGGTCGGTACCAACAAACGCGCGACGACCGATGAGGCATCGGGTGTCACGAACAACGCGAGCACAATCGGTTCGCTGAATGGTGACCTCTCGATCCAGGCGGGCAACACCCTGCACGTCACGGGCAGCGATCTTGTCGCAGGCGGGAACCTCGCCGGAACGGCGGCGAACGTCATCATCGACGCGGCCACCGATACCTCGCACCAGGCGCAGACGCAGAAGACCAGCAGCGGCGGCCTCACGATTGGTCTGGCGGGTTCGGTCGGCGATGCGATCAACAACGCGTATTCGGAAAGTCAGGTCGCGAAGAGTTCGACCAGCACGGGCAACGACCGCGCTGCCGCCCTGCACAGCATTGCGGCGGCGGGCGATGTGGCCTTGACCGGCCTGACTTCTGCGGGCGTGACGGCTGACGGTAAGCCGGATATCGGCATCAAGGTCAGCATCGGGTCGAGCAAAAGCGAAAGCCAGTCGTCGGAAGATCAGACGATGCAACGCGGCTCCAGCGTGCAGGCGGGCGGCACGGCGGGATTCGTGGCGACGAACGGCGACCTGACTATCGCCGGGTCGAACATCAGCGCGAACGATGTCATTCTGGCGGCGAAAAACCAGGTGAACGTCATCAACACGACCGACACCGATTCGACACGTAGCTCGAACAGTTCCAGCAGCGCGAGTGTTGGCGTGCAGTACACGCTGGGCGGCGGCTTTGGCGTCTCGGCGACGATGTCGAACGCGCATGGCGATGCGAACAGCGACGCGGCAATCCAGAACGCGTCGCATGTGAACGGCGCGAACAGCGTCACGGTGATCTCGGGTGGAGACACGAACATCATCGGCTCGCAGATCATTGGCAGGCAGATCGCGGCCGACGTGGGCGGCAACCTGAATATCGTCAGTGTGCAGGATGTGACGAACAGCGCCGCGCACCAGAGCAGCACGGGCGGCGGGTTCACGATCAGCCAGGGTGGCGGCAGCGCCAGCTTCAGCGCGCAGAACGGCCATGCCGATTCGAACTACGCAGGCGTGAACGAACAGGCCGGCATCAATGCCGGCGACGGCGGGTTCAATATCAACGTCAAGGGCAATACGGACCTGACGGGCGGCGTGATATCGAGCACGGTCGACGCGTCGAACAACAGCCTGACGACCGGCACGCTCACGTTCAGTGACATCCAGAACGAGTCCCACTACAGCGCCAACAGCAACGGCATCAGTGCGGGCGTGGGCTTTGGTGGTAACACCGGCAAGGCGGTTGGCCCCGGCTCGGTGAGTGGCGCGCCGGGTGTATCGCCGATGATCTCGCAGAACGAAAGCGGCGACCAGAGCGCAACGACGCGCAGCGCGATCAGCGCGGGCACGATCAACGTGACGAACGGCGCGGGCCAGACGCAGGACGTGGCGAACCTGTCGCGCGACACGACGAACACGAATGGCACAGTTGCGGAAACGCCGGACGTGAACGCTATCCTGAACCAGCAGGCCGACACGATGCAGGCTGCACAGGCGGCGGGCCAGGCGGTGTCGCAAGGTATCGGCGCGTATGCAGACATGAAGCGCGACGAAGCGGCGGCGGCCTACAAGGCCGCGTCCGATCGCGGCGATAGCGAAGGCATGGCCGCAGCAGCGGTTGACTACAACAACTGGAAGGAAGGCGGCGATTCGCGCGCCGGACTGCACGTGGCGGGCGGCGCGCTGATTGGCGGGCTCGGTGGCGGTAGCGCGCTTAGCACGATTGGCGGCGCTGCTGGCGCGGGCGTGGCGTCGAAGATGGCCGGTTCACTGAGCGATATCTCGAAGGGGGTAGCGTCAGCGACGGGGTCGGACCTGATCGGCAATCTCGCGGCCAACATCGCAGCGGGCGTCGGTGGAGCTGTTGTCGGCGGTACAGCGGGTGCGGCGATGGCATCGAATGTGCAGCTGTACAACCAGTCGATGGATGATGAACGTGCGTTGACGGGTGATTCTGGGAAGAAATCGCCGTCCCTGTTCGACCTTGCGCTGCAAGGCATTGCGAACGGCCTGAATGCGATCATTGGTATGGGCGGTGGCGTGCCGCCTATGGCCGGTCCTGGGATGGTTCTCGCAGATTCGATCGCTTCAAATGCAGTGTTGGGAACACCGGGGTATGCGCCCGACATCGCGACGCTTGCGAAGGGTGATGGCGCGCCCCCGCCGAACTTGTCTCCTGATGGTGCTGGCCGTGGTGGAGCCTTCAATGAAGCTAAACGCAACGCGGGAATTCCTGTGAGTCAGCAACCGGTCGAGGTCAGGCCCAACGTTGATCGACAAGGAAACGTTCAGCCCGGTTATCAGTATGTGTATGAGGTTCCCGCAGAAGGTGGTAGAACAAAGGAAGTAATCATTCGCGACGACGTTGGCGGGCATTTTTTTGGAAAAAATGATCCACAGAATCGAGGCTCTCATTTTAACGACCCAGCAGGAAACCACTATGACTACTGAAATCGATGTTGGCGTCGCCGAAGACGCATTCGAAAAGAATAATCTAATCAAACTTGAATGTTCAACATACGAAACGACTATCGCGTTGTCAGTTGTTGATTGGATCGCAAAGAGATTTCCGCGCGACGCGGCACTCCTCGATGTTTTGCATTTTGTATATCGTTCGATATTCGAACGAATGGATGGCTATCATGTTTGGTTGCTGCTAGGTGACACACGATGGCAAGATGACACGCGGATCATACGCTTCCGGAAAATGTTTAGTTCCCTAAAGGCTCAAGGATTAGAGTTCAAAGCCTTTCAAGATCGACGGGAATTCATGATCGAGCAGTTTGGGAGACTAAAGTTCTTTGGTGCTGTTCGCCTTGATGAGGATGAATTGGCACTTGTG
Organism: Paraburkholderia sp. Ac-20336; assembly: GCF_017105025.1. NCBI lineage: Bacteria > Pseudomonadati > Pseudomonadota > Betaproteobacteria > Burkholderiales > Burkholderiaceae > Paraburkholderia > Paraburkholderia sp. Ac-20336. Next base: position 45,388 of record NZ_JAAGPS010000042.1, read on the forward strand.
CCTAAGGTAATGCAGCCAGGATCGTGCACTTACTTACTTGCTCTGCCTGGCATTTTGCCGGATTTGCCAGAGTTTAGCGGATGGTCGGGGCGACTGAATGAGGATTCGGAATTGATTCAATTGAACGTAAAAAACGACGGCATAATATTTCAACGCGTTGGCTATTTCGACGACCCCGAAGTCGGACTGGTTGCACTTGGCAAGCCGAACGTTTTGGCGAGGCTTGTTGCACAACGCTAACTACAACAACTGAAAGGAAGGCGGCGATTCGCGCGCCGGACTGCACGTGGCGGGCGGCGCGCTGATTGGCAGGCTCGGTGGCGGTAGCGCTTGGCACGATTGGCGGCGCTGCTGGCGCGGGCGTGGCGTCGAAGATGGCCGGTTCACTGAGCGATATCTCGAAGGGGGTAGCGTCAGCGACGGGGTCGGACCTGATCGGCAATTTCGCGGCCAACATCGCAGCGGGCGTCGGTGGATCTGTTGTCGGCGGTACAGCGGGTGCGGCGATGGCATCGAACGTGCAGCTGTACAACGCCGCGAACGACAAGAACGACACCGAGGCGAAGAAGGAGGCGCAGGAACTGAAGCAGGCGCTCGACAAGGAGCGGGCGATGCTTGGGCAACAGGGCGGATATGTAACACCAGGGACGGGAGTCGCTACGGTCCCGTCCACTGCGCTAGCGGCTGGGGCCGCAGCGGCAGGTAAAGGTACTTCGGGGAAGACGTCGATGATCGCTGGTGCTACGGTTACGGACAAATTCACTGGAACCAGTTATCAAGGAATCGTAGATTTACAGCCTACGCTTGATCGGATCGCGAGCGGCGGCACACCAATTTCTCGCAATGATGGAACTGTCTTCCCAAATAGGCCAGTGAACGGTGTTCAGAGTTTGCCCGCCCAGGCACCTGGCTACTACACCGAGTATGTTGTTACTACGCCCGGAGTTAGCGGCCCAGATCCGCAGCGCATCGTTACTGGTCAAGGCGGGGAAATCTATTACACCCCGGACCACTATCAAACATTTGTTCCCGTGAAGAAATGGGGCAGGTCACTATGAACGTTTTCACCTTCGTCCGAGATACAAGGGAGTTTCGAGCTTCTGATGCCTGTATTGGCAGAATCGCCGGGGATATTCGCACAGCACAGCAACTGTTTGAGCGATATGCCACGGCCCTCTCGTTTCCCAGCTACTTCGGCTTTAACTGGAACGCACTCTTTGACTGCCTCCGCGATTTTCATTGGATCAATGAAGCTAAAGTTGTCGTGGTCCACGATGATTTGCCCGGACTATCGGCTGAAGAGATGAGAACGTATCTTGAGGTGCTGCGGGATGCAGTTTGTGACTGGAGACCCGGCGAGGCGCACTCACTTCAAGCTGTATTCAATGAAAGAGATCGCCATGTTATTGATGCGGCATTGTCCACGCACTGAGCCTAGTGGCTCTCGGCGCACGCGATACGCGCAGGCCTAAACCTATCTGTACCGTTATGAGAATTCAAAAAAGGCTGGCGGCCCTTCCGCTCACAGCCCTGATAGCGCTCGCGCACGCGCAGCAGACGCCAGCGGACAAAGCCGCAGCGGCACGCGCCAACGCCGAGCAGAGCCAGCAGGTCGAGCAGCAACGCAATGCGCAGGAACGCGAAGCGACGGTTAATGCGCCTTCGGTGCGCTCGACGGTTGAGCGCGCCTCTGGCTGGCCAGACCTGCCGCCTGAAACGCCATGCTTCCGCATCGACTCGTTCGTGCTTGACGTGCCGGCAACGCTATCGGAAGCAGTCCGCTCGCAAGGCGCATCCGCATTGCCGCTCGACCGCTTCGCCTTCGCGCGCGAATGGCTCGACCACTACACGGGGCAATGCGTAGGCAAGGCCGGACTCGACACGCTCACGAAGGGACTGCAACAGGTCATCCTGAGCCGGGGCTACATCACCACGCGCGTACTGCTGCCCGAACAGGACCTGTCAACCGGGACGCTGAAGTTCGCGCTGGTGCCGGGTGTCATCGGCAAGGTCCGCTTTGCCGATCCCGCCATGCGCGGCACGTGGAAGACGGCCTTCCCGACCCGCGATGGCAACGTGCTGAACCTGCGCGACCTCGAACAGGGACTCGAACAGATGAAGCGCGTCGGCAGTCAGGACGTGTCCATGCAGATCGTTCCGACCGATGTACCCGGCGAAAGTGACGTGGTGCTCGATGTGAAGCGCACCAAACCGTGGACTGTGGTCGAGTCGGTCGACAACTCCGGTACGCGCGCGACCGGCAAGCTGCAAGGCAATCTGAGCCTCGGCATCGACAACCCGCTCGGGCTGAACGACATTTTCAACGTCGGCGTGAGTCAGGACCTCGAATTCGGCGACAAAGGCCTCGGCTCGCACGGCTGGAACGGCTTCTATACCGTTCCATGGGGCTACTGGACCGGCACGCTGTCGGCCTATACGAACACGTACTATCAGCAGATCGCGGGCGTCAACACGACTTTCGTGTCAAGCGGCAATTCGCAGACGGTCGATTTCAAACTGGCGCGTGTCCTCATGCGCAGCCAGAACAATGTGCTCGGCGTGCAGTTCCGGATGACGAAGCGCTTCGGCGAGAGCTTCATCGAAGATACCGATATTCCGCAGCAGCATCGCAACAATACCTTCATCGAAGCCGCGCTGACCGATCGCCATTACTTCGGCGCATCTCAGTTCGATGGCAGTCTCGCTTACCGTCAGGGGATCGGCGGACTTGGCGCAACGCCGGACTATTACCCTGATGGCCCGACTTACCGCTTTCACATGGCCCTGCTCGACGCGAACCTGTCGGTGCCGTTCCAGATCGCGAACCAGCCGCTACGCTACGTCACAACCGTTCACGGCCAGTTCACCAACAACACGCTCAACTATATCGATGACCTGACCATTGGCAGCCGCTACACGGTGCGCGGCTTCGACGGCGAAACGATGCTGGCCGCCGAGCGTGGTTTCTTCTGGCGCAACGAGCTTCAGGTGCCGATCGGCTCGACGGGCCAGTCGGTGTATGCGGGTATCGATTACGGCCATGTGTTCGGGCCGAACGCCGCGTTTCTTGCCGGGACACAACTGGCGGGTGCGGTGATCGGTGTGCGTGGCGGTACATCGGCAAAGGTCGGCGCATTCGCCTATGACCTCTTTGCAGGTACGCCCATCTACAAGCCGTCGGGTTTTCCGACTGCGCGGGTGACGCTGGGTTTTCAGGCGACGATGCAGTTCTGACGCCAGAGTCATAAAACGTAGCGGGCTGCGTAATTTCCGATCACGACGACGGACTTCGACCATGACGACTTCATCCACTCCACGTACCGGCTCACGGCCCGGTGACGCGACCCGGTTTCAACGTCTGGCGCAGGCGGCTGCCGCCAGCGGCATGACGCTGCTGGCTACGCAGTGGGCCGGCGGAAAAGCGGTGTACCCGGTCATCTGCCGGAACGGGCATCGTTTTGCACGACATGGCTCGCGTCTGCTGAAGGGCAACACGACGTGCCAGCAGTGCCAGGCGGACGAAATCCGCCAGCATTTCTTCGCTGTCCTGAAGCAGAAAGGCTTCCGGTGCAGCGATAACGCCTTTCGCGGATTAACCGCTCGACACACTTTCACCTGAGGCAACGGCCATGCATGGACCGTCGAGGCCCGCAAGATCGTGGAGGGCACGGGCTGCCCGGCATGTGCGGCCGGGCGGCGATCCGCGCGGATGACGCTGCCGGACGGCCTCAGGCGGTTGCAGGACACCGCCGCAGCGCATGGCGGCCGCTGCCTCGCGTCGTCGTATGGCGGGATGAGGGGGGCGCATCGGTGGGAATGCGCGCGGGGTCACCAGTGGCAGGCGGTGGCGGCGAGAATCGTCGAGGGCAGATGGTGTCCGCGTTGCGCGAGCCAGCGGCATAGCGAAAACCAGCGTGACCCGAACGGGATGGCGCGACTCAGGGCGCTCGCGCAATCGTACGGCGGCGAGTGCCTGGACGAAGGCTATTCCACGGTCGCGGCCCGCTACCGTTTCCGGTGCGCGCACGGGCACGAGTGGAGCGCACGGGCGCATCTGGTCATTGCGGGAAGCTGGTGCCGGCATTGCGCGAACGAGTCGAAGCGCTCGACGCTCGAACAGATGCGGGCGGTCGCCCATGAGCGCGGCGGCCAATGTCTCAGTACCGTGTATCTGGGCAGCAAGGCCAGACTCGTATGGCAATGTTCGATGGGGCATGTATGGGAAAGCCTGCCGGGCAACGTGATCCATCGTGGTGCCTGGTGTCCGGCGTGCTTCCGGCTGCGTATCACGAAGAAGCCGCATCTGCGCTCGCGTTATGACGTGCGGGGGGGAGCCGGATAAGGCCGCGCTCTGACACTGCACGGATCGACAGGCACCGCAGCCTGCAAAAATGATAGCTTTTGATAACGGATTTGGGAGAGGGCTCAATGTCTTGCGAGCGGATTCCGGGGCGTTTTCCCGGAATGCGGGGATTCACGATTGCGCGTCTACCAGATGGTATGGCAGGTCGCCGGGGAATGATGGTCAGGGTTCGCCATTCCACGCGCCCTGATCGGGATGCGGAAATCATCGGGAGCGGACGGCGCTGTTTCAGGCCCGAGCGGCGACAGGTCGCCTCAACCCCGTTTGGCATGGTACGTACAGGCGCAGATTCGCGTCGACGCCAGCGGGTTACATGGTGGTTACACGAAGCCGGAAAAGACAAAAGGGTTACGCGCAAAAATGCTGTAACCCTTTGATTTGACTGGTTGCGGGGGTAGGATTTGAACCTACGACCTTCGGGTTATGAGCCCGACGAGCTGCCAGACTGCTCCACCCCGCGTCCGTCGAAGAAAAGATTATAGAACAACCCGACAGCCGGCGCAATAGCCATGTAAGGATTAGCTTCATTACGCTTCGCGCGGGCGGCTCGTTGCCGCGCGAGTCCTCTGCCGTACCGCTGCTTGCGCGAGGCCGCCCGCAAACGCTGCGCTAGAATTCCGGTTCCTTACGCGCCTCGCCATGCTTCACGACGGCGAGCGCTTCAACTCTTTCCTCGCTCCGGATTTCATGGATATCGCTCACGATCTGCAGGTGATTGCCACTCAGGAAAAGACCCTCGTGTTTCCGCGTTTCGATGCCGACCGCGCGTGGCAGGTCGGTGTCCATTTGCGCGAGGTCGCGAAGGCGCGCGGCGTTGCCGCCGCGATCGACGTGCGCACTTTCGGCCAGCCGCTGTTTTTCAGCCTGCTCGACGGCGCGACGCCCGATAACGTCGACTGGGCGCGCCGCAAGGGCAACACGGTCGCGCACTTTCGCCGCAGTTCGTACGCGATCGGCCTGAAGATGCAGCTGGCCGGCGCGACGCTCGCCGACCGGCACGGTCTGCCGGTGGCCGAATATGCGTCGCACGGCGGCGCGTTTCCGCTGACGGTGGAGGGCGCCGGCGTGATCGGCTCGATCACGGTGTCGGGGCTGCCGCAGCGCGCCGATCACGAGTTCGTCGTCGAGGCGCTGTGCGCGCATCTCGGGCACGACTACGGCAAGCTCGCGCTTGCGAAGGTCTGACGCGATGCGGCTGCCTCCGTATGCCTTGCTCGCCATCGCGATCGTCGCCGAAGTGATCGCGACCTCTGCGATGCGCGCCTCCGACGGCTTTTCGCGGCTGCTGCCCTCGGCGGTCGTGGTGGCCGGTTACGGCATCGCGTTCTACTGCCTGTCGCTCACGCTGAGGAGCATTCCGGTCGGCATCGTCTACGCGGTGTGGTCGGGCGCGGGCATCGTGCTGATCACGCTGGTCGCGCTTCTGTTCTACCGGCAGGTGCCTGATCTACCGGCGATGATCGGGCTCGGGCTCATCATCTCGGGCGTCGTCGTGCTGAATCTTTTTTCGAAGATGCAGGCGCATTGAGCGGGCGATCCGTACTCGCGCACGTCGAGCGCCGCGCCGCTTACTTGCAGCGCACGATCATCGAGCGGTTCTTGACGTTGGCCGACACGACGTTGGTGACGCTGCCGCCCGCGGTGCCGCCTTCGTCGTTGTCCTTCGAGACGATGTCGTAGCCGGTCGCGCCGCATGCCTTGCCGGCCTGCACGTAGCACGAGGCCCAGCTCGAACCGGCGTCGGCGCCGCTGCAATTGACCGCGAAGCCGGTCTGTCCGTTCGGCAGGTTGATCAGGGTGGTGGTGTTCGACGACGCGCAGCCCGCGAGGCCCGCGGCGAGCAGCAGGGCGGCCGCCGGCGCGATCGCCCGCGACG